>NZ_JADBPZ010000008.1:0-177735 GCF_014893445.1 Enterobacter cloacae complex sp. P29RS
GTCGGGGTGTCATACTCAACGTGAGAGGTGTTGATGGTGATACCACGAGCTTTTTCTTCTGGTGCGTTATCGATCTGATCGAAAGCACGAGCAGCACCGCCGTAGGTTTTAGCCAGTACGGTAGTGATTGCAGCGGTCAGCGTTGTTTTACCATGGTCAACGTGGCCGATAGTACCGACGTTAACGTGCGGTTTTGTACGTTCAAACTTTTCTTTAGACATCGATTGTCCCTCTAAGACACGGATAAATCGGTGATATCACCACATCAACCAGGCGAAAATGCCTGAACTGTTGAATACATTTACATTGAAACAGAGAGAAAGGGAGGGAGAAGTGAAGTGGTGCTGATACCCAGAGTCGAACTGGGGACCTCACCCTTACCAAGGGTGCGCTCTACCAACTGAGCCATATCAGCACGTATTGGAGCGGGCAGCGGGAATCGAACCCGCATCATCAGCTTGGAAGGCTGAGGTAATAGCCATTATACGATGCCCGCATCCTGAAACTCGGCTACCCAGTTCTTTCTGTAACAAAAAAAGAGATTTCTCTCTTTTCTGTTCGAGCTGGTCAATTTTTCCAACCAGCTCCGGCGGCGTTGACGCTGCCAGAAAGTGGTGGTGGGGGAAGGATTCGAACCTTCGAAGTCTGTGACGGCAGATTTACAGTCTGCTCCCTTTGGCCGCTCGGGAACCCCACCGGACTTGATGGTGCCGACTACCGGAATCGAACTGGTGACCTACTGATTACAAGTCAGTTGCTCTACCTACTGAGCTAAGTCGGCATCAAGTAGCGCGCATTCTATGGAGACCTGCGCAGTCATGCAACTAAAAAATTGCATAAAACGTTCTTTCGCTCACATTTTATTCGAAACCAGGGCTAACCGCTGTAAATTCATCCGCTCGCGATTAAAAATCCAACATGAACGCCTGATTTCGGCACGCTATAGCCCCGGGTGATGCCTGCCCGGTTAAGCATCGCTTTCCCATATTTTTTCTTATTATTCCTCTCATCTGGTGTTAACCTCCTGCCCATTGTCCAAAATTAACTATGTGATGAGCCCGCACCCGCCGTTTCGTGATGGTTCACAGAAGCATGCTTATGAGCAAAAAAGAGCAAACGTTAATGACGCCCTATCTTCAGTTTAACCGTAGCCAGTGGGCAGCCCTGCGTGACTCCGTCCCTATGACACTGACGGAAGGTGAAATCGCACGGCTAAAAGGGATAAACGAAGATCTCTCCCTGGAAGAGGTGGCAGAAATCTATCTCCCCCTCTCTCGCTTGCTTAACTTTTATATCAGCTCCAACTTGCGTCGTCAGGCCGTACTGGAACAGTTCCTCGGCACGAACGGTCAACGTATTCCTTATATCATCAGTATTGCGGGCAGCGTGGCAGTGGGTAAAAGTACCACCGCGCGCGTGCTTCAGGCGCTGCTGAGCCGCTGGCCGGAACACCGCAGCGTGGAGCTGATCACCACCGACGGCTTCCTGCATCCCAATGAGGTGTTGAAAGAACGCGGCCTGATGAAGAAGAAGGGCTTCCCGCTCTCTTATGATATGCACCGCCTGGTAAAGTTTGTCTCTGATTTAAAATCGGGCGTGCCGAACGTTACCGCACCGGTCTACTCGCATCTGATCTACGACCGCATCCCGGATGGTGACAAAACGGTGGTGCAGCCCGACATCCTGATTCTGGAGGGCTTAAACGTACTGCAAAGCGGGATGGATTACCCTCACGATCCGCATCACGTGTTTGTCTCTGACTTCGTCGATTTCTCAATTTATGTGGATGCGCCTGAAGATCTGTTGCAACGCTGGTATATCAACCGCTTCCTGAAGTTCCGTGAAGGGGCGTTCACCGACCCGGATTCTTACTTCCACAACTACGCTCAGCTCTCTGAAGAAGAGGCTATCAACGTGGCGACCGGGCTGTGGAATGAGATCAACTACGTCAACCTCAAAGAGAACATCCTGCCGACGCGCGAACGTGCAAGCCTGATCCTCACCAAGAGTGAGAAACACGCCGTTGACCAGATTCGTTTACGGAAGTAGATCTCAGACGTAAAAAAAACCGGCTAATCGCCGGTTTTTTCCTTTATGCATGCGGCTTTTCGCCGTTTTCATCCTGATCGACCGCGAAGCAGGCCACCAGCTGTCCGCCATAATCTTTCAGTTGTGGCTGCAACTGCGTACACGGACCGAAGCGGCGACGGCAGCGGGCGTTGAACGCACATCCCGGCGGCGGGTTAAGCGGGCTTGGTAACTCGCCGGTCAACTTAATGCGCTCACGACGGTCATCCGGGTTCAGTCGCGGCGTCGCAGACAGTAGTGCCTGAGTATATGGATGACGCGGGTTATTAAAGATCTGATCTTTCGTCCCCTTCTCTACGCAGCGTCCCAGATACATCACCATCACCTCATCGGCAATGTGCTCAACCACAGACAGGTCATGGGAGATGAAAACGTACGACAGCCCAAGATCCTGCTGTAAATCCATCATCAGGTTCAGCACCTGCGCACGCACGGATACGTCGAGCGCCGAAACCGGTTCATCGGCAATCACCACGTCCGGGTCGAGCATCAGACCACGGGCGATGGCGATACGCTGACGTTGACCGCCAGAGAACATATGCGGATAGCGATCGTAATGCTCGGTTTTCAGGCCCACCTTCGCCATCATCGCCAGCGCTTTTTCACGACGCTGCTCTTTGCTCAGGTTGCTGTTGATCAGCAGCGGCTCTTCCAGAATCTGCCCCACTTTTTTTCGCGGGTTCAGCGAACCATACGGATTCTGGAACACAATCTGGATTTTCTGACGGCGCAGTTTCTGCGCCTGCGGATCGTGCTTGAGCAGATCCTGGCCCTGATAGTAAAGCTCGCCGCCAGTCGGAACTTCAATCATCGTTAACAGACGGCCCAGCGTGGACTTCCCACAGCCAGATTCCCCTACCACCGCCAGCGTTTTTCCGCGTTCGAGAGTAAAGGAGACACCATCCAGCGCTTTTACCAGGCGCTCAGGAGCAAAGAGGCCCTTCTTCACCGGGTAATGTTTTTTCAGGTCGATGGCCTGCAACAGCATTTGTTGCGTACTCATAGTGTTGGCCTCCCGGCATCATCGAGTGGGTAGTGGCATTTCGACTGACGTCCGTCAGCTAGCAGGTTCAGCTCCGGCTCGTCGACGCGGCATTTATCCGTCGCATACGGGCAGCGCGGGTTAAGCAGACAGCCCTGAGGACGGTCATATTTACCCGGTACCACCCCCGGCAGCGAGGCCAGACGCGCTTTATCCTGCGCGAACTCCGGCAGCGCGCGCAGCAGCGCCTGCGTATAGGGATGACGCGGGGCCCGGAAGATATCGTGTGAACTCCCGGTCTCCACCACCTGGCCTGCATACATCACAATGATTTTGTGTGCCGCTTCAGCCACCAGCGCCAGATCGTGCGTAATCAGCACCAGCGCCATATTCTCTTTCTGCTGCAACTCCAGCAGTAGCTCAATAATTTGCGCCTGAATGGTCACGTCCAGCGCGGTTGTCGGTTCATCGGCAATCAGCAGTTTTGGACGACAGGCAATGGCCATCGCGATCATTACACGCTGACTCATCCCACCGGACAACTGGTGCGGATAAACGTCCAGACGCGATGCCGGATCGGGTATACCCACCTGCGTCAGCAGGTCAATAGCGCGCTGGCGACGGGTTTGCTTGTTACCGCCCTGGTGCACCTTAATGGCTTCCATAATCTGGAAACCCACGGTGTAACACGGGTTCAGACTGGTCATCGGGTCCTGGAAGATCATCGCCACTTCCGCTCCCACCAGCTGGCGGCGCTGTTTTTCGGAAATGCGCTGCAGATCCTGACCATTGAACTCCAGGCTTTCCGCCATTACGCGGCCGGGATAGTCAATCAGACCCATGATTGCCAGTGAACTCACTGACTTACCGGAACCGGACTCCCCAACGATACCAACCACTTCGCCCTGATTTACGCTATAGCTGATGCGGTCCACAGCACGAAACGGTGTGCCTTCATCGCCGAAGTGCACCGATAATTTATCTACATTTAATAACGCCATCTCGTGCCTCTTACTGCTTCAGTTTGGGATCAAGTGCATCACGCAGACCATCACCCATCAGGTTAAATGCCAGCACCGTCAGCAGAATCGCCAGACCCGGGAAGGTGACGACCCACCAGGCGCTTTGCGCGAACTGCAACACGTCGGAGAGCATGGTGCCCCATTCCGGTGTTGGCGGCTGCGCACCCATGCCAAGGAAGCCAAGAGCGGCCATATCGAGAATGGCGTTAGAAAAACCGAGCGACGCCTGAACAATCAGCGGTGCAAGGCAGTTAGGAAGAATATTGACGAACATCTGGCGCATCGCCCCCGCACCCGCCACTCGAGATGCCGTTACATAATCGCGGTTCACCTCGACCAGCACGGCCGCACGGGTTAATCGGACATAGTGAGGAAGCGCAACGAACGTTAGCGCGAGCGCGGCATTGCCTATCGAAGGACCAAAGACCGCGACCAGCACCAGGGCCAGCAGAAGGCTTGGCAATGCCAGCATGATATCGACGATACGCATGATGACGTTATCAACGATGCCGCCGAAGTAGCCCGCCACAAGACCAAGCACAACGCCCATGATCAGCGACAACACCACAACGAGACAGCCAACCAGCAGAGAGAGGCGCGCGCCGTACATCAGACGAGACAGCACATCGCGGCCAACGTCATCAGTACCGAGCAGGTGCGTCAGGCTACCACCTTCCTGCCAGGCCGGTGGCGCGAGCAGCGCATCACGGAACTGGTCCGCGGGGTTATACGGCGCAAGGAAGTTCGCAAACACCGCAATCAGGATCATGATGGAAACATACACCAGCCCGACGACCGCGCCTTTGTTGCGCTTGAAGTAGTGCCAGAATTCCTGCATCGGCGTCATTGGCACCGGTGCGGTAACCGCTTTATTTTGAGTAACTTGTGACATGATGGCCCCTTACTTCTTATGACGAATACGCGGGTTCACCACGCCGTACAGCAAATCGACCAGCAGGTTGACGAGGATAATCATCGTCGCGACCAGCAATACACCGCCCTGCACAACCGGATAGTCACGGCGTTGCAGCGCATCAATCAGCCAGCGTCCAAGGCCTGGCCAGGAGAAGATGGTTTCGGTCAGGATCGCCCCAGCCAGCAGCGTACCGACCTGCAAACCGATAACGGTCACCACCGGCAGCATGGCGTTACGCAGGGCATGAATGATGATGACGCGCATACGGGTCAGACCTTTAGCGCGGGCAGTACGAATATAATCTTCGCCCAGCACTTCCAGCATGGAGGAACGAGTCATACGCACGATCACCGCAAGTGGGATGGTGCCCAGCACCATTGCAGGCAGGATCATGTGCGCAACCGCATCAATGAAGTTGCCCTCTTCGCCCCAGATCGCCGTATCAATCAGCATAAAGCCGGTTAACGGGTTGGTGTCGTCAAGGAAAACCATATCGCTGACACGTCCGGAGACCGGCGTCAGGTTCCACTGCACCGAGACCAGCATGATCAGCATCATGCCCCACCAGAAGATAGGCATGGAGTAGCCGGTCAGTGCCAGGCCAACGGCGGTGTGGTCGAAAATAGAGCCACGCTTAACGGCAGCCAGCACGCCGACGGGAATCCCCACCGCGGTCGCGAAGATCATGGCGCAGATGCCGAGTTCCAGCGTCGCCTGGAAACGCGGCACGAACTCGTCCCACACCGGAAGACGGCTTTTCAGTGAAATCCCTAAATCGCCATGTAATACGCCCCAGATGTAGTGGAGGTACTGCTGCCACATCGGCTTATCAAGGCCGAGTTCAGCCAGCAGTTGCGCATGACGTTCAGGGGAGATACCACGCTCGCCCGCCATAATCATCACCGGATCACCCGGGATCATATGGACGAAGGCAAAAGTGAGAAGGGTGATACCGATAAACGTCGGGATAACCAGTCCCAGACGTCGGAGGATGAACTGCAACATAACCCGGATTCTCTCTGATGACGCACGCTCAGTAGCGTGACGTCTGTATTGCTCACAAATGTAAATTCCCTCTCCCTTCGGGAGAGGGTTAGGGTGAGGGGATGCATGCACGCCCCTCACCCCTGCCCTCTCCCACAGGGAGAGGGAGAACACCCTACTTATTATTCAACAGACACGTTTTCGAAGTGGTGTTTGCCCAGTGGATCGACCACGTAGCCCTTCACTTCTTTACGCACTGGCTCGTACACGGTGGAGTGAGCAACAATCAGCGCCGGAGCCTGATCGTGCATGACAACCTGCGCTTGCTTGTACAGTTCGATACGTTTGTTGTGATCATCGGTCGCACGCGCTGGCTGGATCAGGTCTTCAAACGGCTTGTAGCACCAGCGAGAGTAGTTGGAACCGTCTTTCGCTGCCGCACAGCTGAACAGGGTCGCGAAGAAGTTGTCCGGATCCCCGTTGTCGCCGGTCCAGCCCATCATGACCGCCTGGTGTTCGCCCGCTTTGGCGCGTTTCAGGTACTCGCCCCACTCGTAGGTCACAATTTTGGCCTGTACGCCAATCTTCGCCCAGTCAGCCTGAACCATTTCCGCCATACGACGTGCGTTCGGGTTGTAAGGACGCTGTACCGGCATCGCCCACAGCTCAACGGTGAAACCTTTATCCTGGCCCGCTTCTTTCAGCAGCGCTTTCGCTTTCTCAGGATCGTAGGTGTAGTCCTTAATGTCGTCGTTATAGCCCCACATGGTTGGTGGGATCAGGTTCTTGGCCGCAACGCCAGCGCCCTGGTAAACGGCTTTGATGATCGCTTCTTTGTTCACCGCGTAGGTCAGCGCCTGACGCACTTTCACGTCATCGAACGGTTTCTTCTCGGTGTTGAAGGAGAGATAACCCACGTTCAGGCCCGCCTGCTCCATCAGGTTGATATTTTTATCCTGCTTCATGCGCGCGATGTCAGCCGGGTTTGGATACGGCATCACCTGACATTCGTTTTTCTGCAATTTTGCGTAACGCACGGATGCGTCAGGCGTGATGGAGAAGACCAGACGGTCGATCTGCGGCTTGGTGCCCCAGTAGCCCGGGAAGGCTTTATACAGAATACGGGAATCTTTCTGGTACTGAAGCAGCTGGAACGGGCCGGTACCGATTGGGTTCAGGTCCACTTTTTCCGGCGTGCCGGCTTTCAGCATGTTGTCCGCGTACTCTTTAGAGAGAATAGAGGCGAAGTCCATCGCCAGGTCAGCGAGGAATGGCGCTTCCGGACGCGTCAGCACGAACTGAACGGTTTTATCGTCCACTTTTTTCACTTCAGCAATCAGGTCTGGCAGACCCATCCCTTCGAAGTATTCATAGCTGCCGCCAGACACTTTATGGTACGGGTTCTGGGCATTTTTTTGACGGTCGAAGGAGAACACTACGTCGTCGGCGTTAAAGTCGCGCGTAGGTTTGAATTCTTTGCTGTCCTGCCACTTCACGCCCTGACGCAGGTGGAAGGTATAGGTTTTACCGTCTTCGCTGATATCCCACTTTTCAGCCAGGCCAGGAATCACTTCCGTGGTACCGGTTTTAAATTCAACCAGACGGTTATAGATCGGTACAGAGCTTGCGTCGTAAGTCGTACCAGAGGTAAAGAGCTGTGGGTTAAAGCCTTCCGGAGAGCCTTCAGAACAGTAAACCAGGGTTTTTGCCTGTACGCTTGCTGCGACGGTCATGGCCACCAGGCTCAGACCAAGCTTCAGCATCCCTGACTTCTTCAAGGAAATACTCATTATTGTGCTCCAATGTGATGTTTTGCTTTGTTGTGTTACGCCGCCTGACCTTTATTTATTTTTTACCCGGTCCGGTCGGTGATGCCCGAGGGCGTTAAAAGGGATAGAGAATCCTTTCAGAAGAGCGTTTGAGTTGCAGCGCAGATCCTCCCTGAAATGCCCCTCGTGCCCTACAATCTGTCAACAGAATGTGAAAACGTCAATACAGGTGGCGGGGATTTACGTGGAGTGTGAGAAACCGCAAACAAAGATTAAAAAAACTCTGAATGCCAGTTTTCAGCAGAGAAATTTATGCTACTCGCCATGTTGCAGCACAAACCCCTTCCTATTTCGCAACACCCAGTGATTAAGTTTTATTCAGAATGGGTAAATTTTCTTACAGAATGGTGATTATCTGAGCACTAAATACCGCGAACGTTAAAACGCACAGCGAAAAATGCTGAGGTTATCCATAAGCAACGCGAAAAAAGATCAAACTATATATAAAAAAATACAATGGATTATGTCACAAAACCGCAAGCAGGCAGGGGGAAGCAGGGCTAAGGGGTATTTTGAGGACTCGTGTGGGGTAACGCGTTAATGCAAAAAGGGCTAACCTTGCGGTTAGCCCTTTTTAGAATGTGGTCGGCGAGAGAGGATTCGAACCTCCGACCCACTGGTCCCAAACCAGTTGCGCTACCAAGCTGCGCTACTCGCCGAATGCGGAGCGCATCTTACTGCTGAGGTGCGCCCTCGTCAATCCCTTATTTTCAAAAAGCCATTCAACTGGCGATATTCTCGCCAGACCAGCTACTGCGCGGCTTTTGTGGTGTTATCAGGGAGTTTACACCAGTTGTTGTTTTCGTTAATCCCACCGTTCGGTGAGGTATAGCCGAGACAGCCCATAATAGTGTCGTACAGCTCAACGTGACGGCGCGGTACCTTAATCTCTGCCTGCTGTTTCAGGTGGGCAAACATTTTGGCTTTGTCCGGGTTTTCCAGATACTTGTCCGACATCCACATGATCATCGGCACGCGGAACTGCTCTGGTGGCGCCAGCTTACGCGGCGTACCGTGTAAATGCTCTTTCTCGTTGATGGACTCGCCGTGGTCGGCCGCGTAGATCACAATCGCTTTCTTATCGCGAAGCTGGTCAATCACCCGGCTGAGGAAGGTATCCACATACAGAATCGAGTTATCATAGGCATTGATCAACTCCTGCTTGCTACAGTTCTTGTTAATGCCGACGCACTCAGGCGTCCATTTGGCGAAATCGCGCGTGTAACGCTGATAGTAGCTGTAGTGTGACCCTTTGGTATGCAGAACAATTAGGTGCTTACCCTGCGGATGGTTTTTCAGCGACTGTTCCATCTCAGAGAGCAGCAGCATGTCATCAACGTTCTTTCCGCGGTTACGCGGCTCGGCGCCAATCTGCTCGCGGTAGGCGATGTTATCCGCCATGGTGTTGGTGTAGAACCACATCTCACTTTGCATGGCGAACAGATCGGAGCTAAATCCAAGCTGCTTCAGAACAGCAAATACGTTTTGCTCTTTGAGAGTGCGCTGAGGGTTATCACTCGCACCGCCCTCGCGAACAAACATACAGCGCAACGAGAGCTTCGTGGCGGTATCGCAGGAGTAGCCGCGGTATGCCACCAGATTCTTTTCCTGCGCCAGTTTCGGGGTGGTATCGCGGTCATAACCGAGAATACCCATATGATCCCAGCGCGTCGTTTCGCCGATAACGAAGACCACGTAAGTATCATCCAGCCCGTCAGCCGGAGCCTGGTAGGTGAACTTTTTGGTTGGGTTAATCAGCGATTTCACATCGCTGGATTCGTCCGCCTGAGCCCAGGCGTAAAGACCTAACGCCGACAGCCAGTTAGACGGCAGGTACGAGTTAGCCACCACGCCGCCGTAGCTTGGCATATCCACGCCTGTCGCTTTTTCGATCCGTTTTTGCTGCTTTTCCATCAGGCGAATAGGCGCCCATACCAGCAGACCCGCCAGAAGAACGACGGCGACGTTGCGGATGCGCTGTCCCCGGGTACGCAACTGGCGTAACAGGGTGTAGCGACAGGTGTTACTCCAGATAAAGAAGAGCGGGATCAGGCAGGTCAGAATCGTCCACAGGATGAACCCTTGACCCACCACCTCTTTCGAGAGGTCGATGTCCGTGGTCATCACCGAGGCCACAATACCGTAGCCAATGACCACGTTCATGAATGTCATGTAATAGCTTGCGGCGGCGGAGATAATCACCACCAGCGAGGCCAGAATTTGCCATGTACGACGGCCAAAGAGAGAGAGCAGGCGTAACAGGAAGAAGGTCGCCAGAATTGAGCCAAACACTTCAATCGCGGCAAAAATTCCATTTCTTACAGTGAGGTGTTCGAAATAACCTTCCACTCGTCTGAACAGCACCGCGCCATTCAGAAACAAACCGATATAGACAGCCAGCATCAGACACAATCTTTGCTGGGTAAGAGACCTAATATATTTCATGCAAACAACCCTGGGGGAAGGGGTATAAAAACCCGCCGAATCTCAGTGAGAAAGCTGACAGAGTAAGTAGATGCGAGAGAAACCGTTATCAGAAACGTCTACAAGCGCGATAAGTAGACCACAGCAGGGAAGAAAAGTGGCAGCAGAGAATGTGAATCGATGAAGATTTTTACAAAATAGCAAGTCCGGAAGCGATTTAGAAATAAATAAAAGAGGCCCTGCGGCCTCTTTTCATCGCATCATACATGCGCTTCTTTATACAGTTCGCGCTGCGGCTGACGGATCGTGGTGGACAGCGCCAGCGAAATAATCAGCAAAGCGAATATCACGCAGAAGGTCACGTAGAAGCCGCCAAACAGCGAGGCAATCAGTGAACCGCAAATACTGCCGATACCGAAGCCGAGATAAATGACGCCGTAGTTTTTCGCCAGGTTGTTCAGGCCGAAGAACTCGCTCACCAGTGACGGGAAGACGGTAATAGTGCCGCCAAAGTTAAAGGCTACGCAGGCAATTGCTGCAAAGAATGTCGCCTCGTTCAGCGGAGCGAACAGCAGTGCTGCCATACCCACCAGGGAGATGACCTGCCCCAGCGTAATCACACGGATACGGGCGATTTTGTCAGACAGGATACCCAGTACCAGACGACCCGAGAGGTTAGCGATGGAGATGACCGTTACCGCGTTCGCCGCCGTCGCCGCGTCCAGTTTTACCATCCCCTGCGCGATATCTTTCGCCACACCGATGACATACAGACCGCTCATGCAGGCCGTCAGGAACATCACCGCCAGCATCCAGTACTGCGGCTTACGCATGGACTGAGCGAGGGTGAAATCGTTCTCCACCACGCCGTTAACGGTTTTCACTTCCTGCTGCGGCGCATCTTTCATCAGCGTGGCGCCGAAGAGGATCATTACCAGCACAATCACGCCCCAGATCATAAAGGTTTTCTCAAGCCCAACCGAGGCCAGCAGATGGGAGTCAATGAATTTGAACCCCAGGCTGCCCAGGCCATATGAACCAATGGCAAACGCGGAGATAAGCCCTTTACGCTCCGGGAACCACTTCACGCAGTTAGACAGCGTCAGCAGATAACCTGCGCCGTCCGCCAGACCCACCAGCACCCCGGCGCTTAGCCACAGCATCATCAGGTTGTTTGAATGTGCCGTCAGGAAGAAGCCCACGCCCAGCAGGATCCCGGAGGCCATGGTTACGCGCTTCACGCCGAAGCGCTCCTGAAGTTTGCCCGCCACGGAAGAGGAAATCGCTAATCCAAGGCTCAGCAAGCCGAAGGAGAATGCCACCTGGCTTATCGGTGCGCCGAGCTTATCGGACAGGGCGCTGTTAAACAGGCTCCAGGTATAGACCGAGCCCAGTGCGAACTGGGTAACGATGGTGCCGAAAAGCGTCAGCCAACGCGTGCGGTTATAAGTTGATGTGTTCATGGCAGTGTCCTGCAAGAGAAATTAAGGAAGTTCGCTGAGGACACGATAAACAAAACCCCAAAACGCCAGGGGTAAAACGGCATGAAATGCAGGAGATACGGAATGAAATGCCTGGAAGCGGGAATGAATGACCTTGCCGGAAAAGAAAACGCTTAAAGGTGAGTGACCACTATCACCACAGCCCGCGCCGTTATTGTATTAAATATGTTACCGCAGCGTTTAAAAAAGTAACAATCCTAAAATTTGGCGCTTAAGCCCAGGGTGTACAAATATTCTTCCTCCGACTGCTGGTTGTAGCTGATCTTCGCCCAGGGATGTAAATCACCATACTGCGTATCAACGCGCCACCCCAACGAGTTCACGCTGGCATGCCAGAGGGGAGCGGTAAGCGGCTGCGTGGTAGTTGCCTCACCAAATGCATTCACCGTTGCAGGGAGAGCGCCATCAGTGCGCCACGCCATGACGGGGCCGGTGGTAAAATGTCCCGCCACGGGAAAATTCCAGCCAACGCTCAGAACGGTTTCCGCATCTGAACCGGATGGGTCGTTCAGGGCAAAGCCCGCAGCATTCTGCGAATGGTTGATACGCTCCGCGAGAATATCTTCATAACGAGGTTGGTGATCGGCGTCCCATGTATAGCGTTCCGTCGTATTACTTTGTGCATCTGAAACGATATATTCCTGTTGCCACGCAAAAGCGGTGTTACATATAAGCAGGCAGGCTGAGACACCCACCAGGCCAGAAGCAGCATGGCGACCACTGATTTTTTTTAACATCATCAAAGCGACTCCAGAAAGAGCCGAGTTCGGCGATATATGTCATTGTTCGAAGAGGTATTAGGGCGTATAGCCCTGTATTAACTATTGTCTCTTTAGCAAACACGTCAAGCCGGGCAGATTGAAATTTTTGCGTTTACCGTATCAGGAAGGGAGATGACCTATGCAACGTTGCGGCTGGGTAAGCCAGGATCAGCTTTATATCGATTATCACGACAAGGAATGGGGCGTGCCGGAAACCGACGGTAAAAAACTGTTTGAAATGATTTGCCTTGAAGGCCAGCAGGCCGGGCTGTCGTGGATCACCGTTCTGAAAAAGCGTGAGAACTATCGCAAGGCCTTCCACCATTTCGATCCGGTTGCGGTGGCCGCCATGACCGACGAAGACGTGGAAAGGCTGGTTCTGGATACCGGTATCATCCGCCATTGCGGTAAAATTCAGGCCATTATTGGTAACGCGCGTGCTTATCTGGCGATGGAGCAAAACGGCGAACCCTTCTCAGCTTTTGTCTGGTCGTTTGTGGATAACGAGCCGAAGGTGACGCAAGCCGCCACGCTTGCAGAGATCCCAACGTCGACCCCCGCCTCAGATGCCCTGTCAAAAGCGCTGAAAAAACGCGGCTTTAAGTTTGTGGGCACCACCATCTGTTACTCCTTTATGCAGGCCTGCGGGCTGGTCAATGACCATATTAAGGGCTGCTTCTGCCACCCGGAGGGCCACCATGATCCGCAAATGGCAAAGTGAGGATACCGCTCCGCTTTTGAGTCTGTGGCTGGAGAGCACCACCGAGGCGCATCCGTTTATCGACGCAAGTTACTGGCAAGCGAATGAAGCGGTAGTGCGGGATGATTACCTTCCCGCCGCCGAGACCTGGGTCTGGGAGGAAAACGGTACCCTGTGCGGTTTTATCAGCGTCATGCAGTTCCAGTTCGTGGGGGCGTTGTTTGTCGCCCCGGCGTTCATCGGAAGGGGGATCGGGCGTGCGCTGCTGAACTATGTTCAGCAGCACTACCCGTATTTAACCCTGGAGGTGTATCAGAAAAACGTGCGGGCGGTGAATTTCTATCATGCTCAGGGTTTTCGCATCGAAGACAGCGCCTGGCAGGATGATACCCAACACCCGACGTGGATCATGAGCTGGCAGGCGGATCAAATGCCGTAAGGGGAAGCGCCGGCCCCTCATATTTCTCCACCCATGCCAGCGCCGTATTCCCCGCACAGCCATTCCCCAGCTTCGAGCTGGGGAGATCTTTGGTCAGCACGTTTACGGCGCCGTTCTTACAAATACCGCCCTCGTCCAGCGCCAGATCCGGCCATGCTCCCTGATGAATGCAGAACACGCCTGGGCGGATCCCGTCACTCACCACGGCGCCAGCCAGCACCTGCCCGCGTGCGTTCCAGACGCGAACGAGATCGCCGTCGTTAATCCCCCGCGCCTTTGCATCGTCGCTATTCAGCGCGATCGGCTCACGACCCGCCACCGCATACTGCTCGCGCAGAGCCGAATAGTTGAGCTGGCTGTGCAGACGATGGGCAGGATGGGCAGACAGCAGCTGAAGCTGCCCCGGCTGCGCATTGCCATGCCATTCGTCCGGCTCCAGCCACGCCGGGTGCGGCGGGCAGTCCGCGTAGCCAAAGCTGGCGATGCGCTCGCTGTGGATCACAATCTTCCCGCTTTCGGTTTTTAACGGGTTATTCTCCGGATCGCGACGGAAGTCAGCAAAGCGCACAAACCGCGCGTTCTGCTCGCTTTCCGGCATTTCGAAGAGTTGATTCGCCTCCCAGAACTCAGCAAATGGCGGCAGCGTCACGCCCTGCGCAGCCCCGCGCTGGCAGGCAATCTGGTAAAACGTTTCCAGCCATTGCAGATCCGTTTTGCCCTCGGTGAAACGCTCCCGTCCGCCCGCTTCCCATAATTCACTCAGGTCAGCAAAGACGTCAAAATCATCCCGCGCTTCATCCCGGGGAGCCACTACGCGCTTCATCGGCACCATATGCTGGTTGCTGTAATCCCCCGTCATGGTGAGATCGTTACGCTCGAACGAGGTCGTGGCGGGCAAAACGATATCGGCATGTTTCGCTGACGCGGTCCAGAAGCACTCCGAGATCACCACCAGCTCCGGTTTCTGCCAGGCGCGGATCAGGCGGTTGGTATCCTGGTGATGGGTGAAGTTGGCCCCACCCGCCCACCAGACAAACTTAATATCCGGGAAATGGCGATCCTGACCGTTGTGCTGATAAAACCCGCCGGGGTTCTCCAGAGCTTCAACAATGCGTGCCACCGGAATTTTATCCACAGCGTCCACGCCCCCCTGCACCGAGCCCTGCATGGACGCCAGCACCGCCGCTTTACGCGTCGGGTTACCGCCGTTGGCAAAGTGATAGGAAAGGCCAAAACCGCCGCCGGGTGTGCCAATCTGCCCAAGCATCGCGGCGAGCGTCACCAGCATCCAGTGCTTCTGCTCGCCAAACTGCTGGCGCTGCATCCCCCATCCGGACATGAGCATCGTGACATGGCTATGGAATAACGCTGCCAGTTCGCGGATTTTAGCGGCATCAACGCCGCAAATCGCCGCAGCCCACTCTGCGGTTTTGGCGATACCGTCGGTTTTGCCCGTCAGATAGTCGGCAAATTTATCGAACCCCGTTGTGCAGCGCGTCAGAAATTCCGTGTCGTGCCAGCCCTTCTCCACCAGGGTGTGGGCGATACCCAGCATCATCGCCACGTCGGTGCCCATATGCGGCGCGATCCACTCGGCGCTGTCGCCGAAGAAATCAAGCGTTTCAGAACGCATCGGATCGATACAGATGATGCGCTTGCCGCTTTTGCGCAGCGCATCGAAGTAGGAAACGCCCTGCTCGTCGGACGCATTCCAGGCAATTTTAAGGGTATTGAGCGGGTTGGCGCTCCACAGCACCACCACCTCTGTATGCTCCAGCACCAGCGGCCAGCTGGTCTGCTGCTGATAAACCTCATTCCCGCCCACGACATACGGCATGATCGCCTGCGCCGCGCCGGTCGAGTAATCACCCAGATGGCCGGTATATCCTCCGGCCAGGCTCATATAACGTTGCAGCAGGGTTGCGGCCTTATGCAGCACGCCGTTTGAGCGCCAGCCATAGGAGCCGGCAAAAATGGACGACGGGCCATAGCTGTCGCGGATGCGTTTATGCTGCGTATGGATCAGCGCCAGGGCATCGTCCCAGCTCACGCGCACGAACTCATCCTGCCCGCGAATACCTTGCGGTTTATCCGGTGATGCCAGAAAGCCTTTACGCACCATCGGCCAGCGTACGCGAGTTTTGCTATGTACCTGATCGCGAACGACGGTCTGTAAAGAGTTGAGATGGCGCGAAGGCAAAGCCCCGCGAGACGACAGCACGGTGTCGCCATCGGTTTCGACCAGCATCGGCCCCCAGTGGGCGGCGGTCAGAATGGTTTTTGTTGAGGTGCTCAAAGCGTGCGCTCCTGGTTGCGTGCAGGTATGACGGCCTTTCATTGAGGCAGTTTATCGTTTGTGACAAATTTCAGAGTTATACACTGAATTTTCTCCGTATTCGGACGTCATAATCCACTGCCACGTCCGTCGTGGCAAAGAATAAAAAGGATTAAGGAAATAAGATGAAAAAACGCGTACTCGTTATTGCCGCTCTGGTGAGCGGTGCACTGGCTGTTTCAGGCTGCACAACCAACCCTTACACCGGCGAACGCGAAGCGGGTAAATCCGGCATTGGCGCGGGTATTGGTTCCCTGGTGGGCGCTGGCGTTGGCGCACTCTCCTCCTCCAAGAAAGATCGCGGTAAAGGTGCGCTGATTGGCGCAGCGGCAGGCGCAGCCCTGGGCGGCGGCGTGGGTTATTACATGGATGTGCAGGAAGCAAAACTCCGTGACAAAATGAAAGGTACAGGCGTGAGCGTGACGCGCAGCGGTGACAACATCATCCTGAACATGCCAAACAACGTGACCTTTGACAGCAGCAGCGCGACGCTGAAACCCGCAGGCGCGAACACCCTGACCGGCGTGGCCGCGGTGCTGAAAGAGTACAACAAAACTGCCGTGAACGTGATTGGCTACACCGACAGTACCGGCAGCCAGGATCTGAACATGCGTCTGTCGCAGCAGCGTGCCGATTCCGTGGCCAGCTCGCTGATCACCCAGGGCGTAGAAGCGAACCGCATCCGCACCAGCGGCATGGGTCCGGCTAACCCGATCGCCAGCAACAGCACGGCGGAAGGCAAAGCGCAGAACCGCCGCGTTGAGATTACGTTGAGCCCTGTGCAGTAGGTAAAAGCAAAACGGCAACCCCGTTGCCGTTTTTAGTGTTTGCGCCCTCTCCCGTGGGAGAGGGTTGGGGTGAGGGCATCAGGCCGCCACCCGGCAAATTGCTTGATTCGTCAGATTTTCCCGTTAAGGTATTCTCACTAAATTCAGGGAAATCAGCGATGAGCAAACCAACCCGGGCCACCATCAGCGACGTGGCGAAAGCCGCCAAAACCGGTAAAACCAGCATTTCACGCTACCTCAACGGCGAGAAACACCTGCTTTCCGATGCGCTGCTGGCGCGAATTGAACAGGCCATTGCCGATCTCGACTACCGTCCCAGCCTGATGGCGCGCGGCCTCAAGCGGGGTCGTACCCGTCTGATTGGCCTCATCATCGCCGATATCACCAACCCTTACTCCGTTAACGTCCTCAGCGGCATTGAGGCGGCGTGCCGTGAGAAAGGCTTTACCCCGCTGGTCTGTAACACCAATAACGAAGTTGATCAGGAGTTGCACTACCTCGATCTGCTGCGCAGCTATCAGGTGGAAGGGATCGTGGTCAATGCCGTCGGGATGCGCGAAGAGGGACTGAATCGCCTGCAACAATCGTCGCTGCCGATGGTGCTTATTGACCGCAAAATCCCGGAATTTGCCTGCGATGTGGTCGGGCTGGATAACACCCAGGCGGCCACCACTGCTACCGAACATCTGATTGAACAGGGTTTCGAAGCCATTTTGTTCCTGAGCGAACCGCTGGGTATGGTTAACACCCGCCGCGACCGCCTGGCTGCATTTCGTGCCACGCTGGCGCGTTATCCCGGTGTGATCGCCGAAAATGCCGAAATCTCCCTCCATGAAGCCGGTCAGCTGGATAATACCCTGCGCCAGTTCCATACCCGCCATCGGGGTATGCGCAAAGCGGTGATCTCCGCGAACGGGGCGCTGACGCTTCAGGTTGCCCGCTCGCTTAAACGCATTGGCCTGCACTGGGGCAGCGACATCGGCTTACTCGGCTTTGATGAACTGGAGTGGGCTGAACTTGCTGGCGTAGGCATTACCACCCTCAAACAACCCACCTGGCAGATCGGCTATGCCGCGGTTGAACAAGTGGTTCGCCGCATTGAAGGCACCCGCGACGCCGTACGCGAGCAGGTTTTTTCTGGCGAGCTGATCGTTCGCGGCTCTACTGCCCGTTAATTTCCCCTTCGTGACAGCGATCATAAATTCAGCATCCCGATCTTTTCTTTGGAACCGGTTCCATCTAGCGTAATACTATCGATTACGCCCTGGAGTCAGGAAATGAGCAGGAAAATTATGGTGGTCACCGCCGCGTATGGCGCGGATCAGGTGCGACAAGCAGGCGGTCAACGGGCGATGCTTCCCGTTATTGCCGGCGCAGGGGCTGATGGCGTTGAAATCCGCCGCGAGCTCTTCAGCAGCGACGAGTTAATGGCCCTGCCTGCGCTCGGCGAGTCCATTGAACTGCTGGGTTTACTGGCGTGCTACTCCGCCCCGGCCCCCCTGTTTATGCCCGATGGAACCCTCAACCCGGATCTTCCGCGCTACCTTAGCGAAGCCAGCACCCTGAACGCGCTGTGGCTTAAAGTCTCGCTGGGCCATTTCAGCGACAAACAACCGCTTGAAGCCCTGCGCGTACTGCTGGATGAAAGCGGCATGACGCTGGTGGTGGAAAACGACCAGACCGACTGCGGTCAGCTCGCTCCGATGCAGCGCTTCAAAGCCGCCTGCCGGGTAATGGCGCTGCCGGTCACGCTGACGTTCGATATGGGCAACTGGCTGTGGGTTGGCGACTCCCCGGAAGAGGCTGCACGTCAGTTGGCTCCCGCCGTGAGCTACATTCATGTGAAGGCCGCGGTCCCGCATAAGGCGCAATTCCGCGCCGTCGCGCCGGATCAGACCGATTCTCGCTGGCGGGATCTGCTTAATCAACTCCCTGCCGATGCGCCACGCGGTATCGAATTTCCGCTGGAAGGGACGGATCTCACCGCCGTCACCCGCCATTACGTCAACCTGCTGCGCGAGGAGTAAACCATGCACAAGACGCTGGATGTCATCACCATCGGCGAGGCCATGGCGATGTTTGTCGCCACCGAAACAGGCGAGCTGAGCGCAGTGGAGCACTTTATCAAACGCGTTGCAGGTGCTGAGCTGAATGTTGGTACCGGCCTTGCGCGGCTGGGGCTGAATGTTGGCTGGGTAAGCCGCGTGGGAAATGACAGCTTTGGCCATTTCGTACTCGACTCGCTGAAAAAAGAGGGCATTGATGCCGCAGGCGTAACTCTCGACGGACGCTTCCCGACGGGCTTTCAGCTGAAATGTAAAGTTGAAAATGGAACCGATCCCATCGTGGAGTATTTCCGTAAAGGCTCAGCGGCAAGCCATCTCTCCGTGGATGATTATCACGCCGCGTATTTCTCCTCTGCGCGCCACCTGCACCTGAGCGGCGTGGCGGCGGCACTCTCGGCCAGTTCGTACGATTTACTCGATCATGCCGCTTCGGCAATGAAAGCGCAGGGCAAAACGATCTCCTTTGATCCGAACCTGCGTCCGGTGCTGTGGAAAAGCGAAGCGGAGATGGTTGAGAAACTCAACCGACTGGCGTTTCAGGCGGACTGGGTACTGCCGGGGGTAAAAGAGGGAATGATCCTCACTGGCGAGAGCACGCCGGAAGGCATTGCTGATTTTTACCTCAACAAAGGAGTAAAAGCTGTGGTGCTGAAAACCGGTGCTGACGGTGCATGGTTCAAAACTGCCGACGGCGAGCAAGGCGCCGTCGCTGCGGTAAAAGTCGATAACGTGGTCGATACCGTGGGTGCGGGCGATGGGTTTGCCGTCGGGATCATCAGCGCCCTGCTGGAGGGCAAACCGCTGTCGCAGGCCGTGGCGCGAGGCAACAAAATTGGTTCGCTGGCGATTCAGGTGCAGGGCGACAGCGAAGGATTACCAACACGAGCAGAGCTCGGAGTCTGAATTCCCTCTCCCTGTGGGAGAGGGCCAGGGTGAGGGCAGCAATCCGCACCAGATAATTAAGCCACCGTGTACCCTACAGACAACGGCGGCAACAACCTCAACAACAGAGGCAAGCCTATGAACAGTTCGACCAATGCAGTAAAACGCTGGTGGTACATCATGCCAATCGTGTTTATCACGTACAGCCTGGCGTACCTGGATCGTGCCAACTTCAGTTTTGCATCCGCCGCCGGGATCAACGAAGACCTCGGGATCACCAAAGGGGTTTCCTCCCTGCTGGGCGCCCTCTTCTTCCTGGGTTATTTCTTCTTCCAGATCCCCGGCGCGATTTACGCTGAACGCCGCAGCGTGCGAAAGCTCATTTTCATCTGCCTGATCTTATGGGGTGCATGTGCATCGCTTACTGGCGTGGTGAATAACATTCCTGCTCTGGCGGCTATTCGCTTTATTCTCGGCGTGGTTGAGGCGGCCGTCATGCCAGCAATGCTGATTTACATCAGCAACTGGTTCACAAAATCTGAGCGTTCACGTGCCAATACGTTCCTGATACTCGGTAACCCGGTCACCGTGCTGTGGATGTCGGTGGTTTCCGGCTATCTGATCCAGTCCTTCGGCTGGCGCGAGATGTTCATCATCGAAGGGGTTCCCGCGATTATCTGGGCCTTCTGCTGGTGGGTGCTGGTGAAAGATAAGCCAGCCCAGGCAAAATGGCTTTCTGAAGACGAAAAAGCCGCACTCCAGGCGCAGCTGGATAAAGAGCAGCAGGGGCTGAAAGCGGTGCGTAACTACGGCGAAGCCTTCCGCTCCCGGAACGTTATTCTGCTATGCGCACAGTATTTTACCTGGAGTATTGGCGTGTACGGCTTTGTTCTGTGGCTGCCGTCGATTATCCGCAGCGGCGGTGAAAACCTTGGCATGGTGGAAGTGGGCTGGCTGTCATCAGTGCCTTACCTGGCTGCAACCATCGCGATGATTATCGTCTCCTGGGCATCGGACAAGCTGCAAAACCGTAAGCTGTTCGTCTGGCCACTCCTGCTGATCGCTGCTTTTGCCTTCATTGGTTCCTGGGCCGTAGGCGCGAACCACTTCTGGGCCTCGTATACGCTGCTGGTGATTGCGGGTGCGGCCATGTATGCCCCCTATGGTCCGTTCTTTGCCATCATCCCGGAAATGCTGCCGCGTAACGTCGCAGGGGGCGCGATGGCGCTGATCAACAGTATGGGTGCGCTGGGTTCGTTCTTTGGCTCGTGGTTTGTGGGCTATCTGAACGGCGCCACCGGCAGCCCTTCAGCTTCTTACATCTTTATGGGGGTGGCGCTTTTTGCCTCGGTATGGCTTACTCTGATCGTTAAGCCTGCTAATAATCAACAGCTACCCGTCGGCGCACGCCACGCCTGAATCCTTTTAAATCAACGGAGATTAGCATGAAGCCGTTCGTCATTTTGTACAAAGCACTGCCTGAAGATCTGCAAAAACGCCTGGAGGAACACTTTACCGTTACCCGGGTAAAGAACCTCAGCCCGCAAACCGTGGCACAGCACGCCGACGCGTTTGCCTGCGCCGAGGGCCTGCTGGGTTCAAGCGAAAAGGTGGATGCAGCGCTGCTGGAGAAAATGCCGAAGCTTCGTGCAACCTCAACCGTTTCTGTGGGCTACGACAATTTCGACGTGGATGCGCTTAACGCGCGCAACATCCTGCTGATGCACACGCCACATGCTCTGACGGAAACCGTCGCCGACACGCTGATGGCGCTGGTGCTCAGCACTGCTCGTCGCGTGGTGGAAGTTGCTGAGCGCGTGAAAGCGGGCGAATGGACGAAAAGCATTGGCCCGGACTGGTTCGGCGTGGACGTACATGGCAAAACGCTGGGGATTGTTGGGATGGGCCGTATCGGTCTGGCGCTGGCACAGCGCGCCCATTTCGGCTTCAACATGCCCATTCTGTATAATGCACGCCGTCATCACGCTGAAGCTGAAGAACATTTCAACGCCCGTTACTGCGAGCTTGATACGTTGTTGCAGGAAGCCGACTTTGTCTGCCTGATCCTGCCGCTGACGGATGAAACGCGTCATCTCATCGGCAGGGCGGCGTTTGAAAAGATGAAGAAATCGGCCATTTTCATCAACGCAGGTCGCGGCCCGGTGGTCGATGAGAAGGCGCTGATTGAGGCACTGCAAAACGGTGAGATCCACGCCGCCGGTCTGGACGTGTTTGAACAGGAGCCACTGCCGGTGGATTCTCCGCTACTGAACATGCCAAACGTCGTCGCCCTGCCCCACATCGGCTCTGCAACTCATGAAACACGCTACAACATGGCGGCGACCGCCGTGGATAACCTGATTGCCGCGCTCGGCGGTAAAGTGGATAAGAACTGCGTTAACCCGCAGATACAACAGTAGAAACGAAAAAACCCGCCAGAAGGCGGGTTTTTGAATTTTGTGCTACTGGGTTGGAAGCTTACAGGCTTACAACGTTACCAGCTGCTGGGCCTTTAGCGCCGCTTTCGATGGTGAAGGAAACTTTCTGACCTTCATCCAGAGATTTGTAGCCATCGTTCTGGATAGCAGAGAAGTGTACGAACACGTCTTTAGAGCCATCGTCAGGAGTGATGAAGCCGAAACCTTTATCAGCGTTGAACCATTTTACCAGACCAGTCATTTTAGCAGACATAGAAATTACCTTATTAACAAATATATTGTGCCTTCCGGCTTGATGGATTGCGTTACAGATTTTTAAGCGATGAAGGAAGGGTCACTACGAAGGGTATCTATGGATAACAATCTGGACTGCTTTACTAAACTGCTTTAGGTCTGTGTAACAAACCGACGAAGATAGTTATACCGATATGGTAGAAGAATGACAAGCGTTATTTTCATCATGCATAAAAAAACCCCGCCGAAGCGGGGGTTTTTCTTATTCCGTTGCAGCGACCGCTGCGCTCCAGGCCTGGCTAAAGGCCTGATGCTGGGACGCCAGCGGCCCTATCAGCGTATTGTACTGACTCGCCTGCTGGGAGGTCGGGAACTGGATACCGTTAGAGACGAAGCTCACCTGCGTACCCTGCTCATTAATAAAGTCACCCACCTGAACCAGCTGCTGAGTAAAGACTTGCGCCGCCGGGATCAGTGGTTGCAAGGCGTTTGACGGCTTGGTCACGACTTTCTCATACACCTGGTCATAAACCGGCTTGAGATCCTCGTCCTGCTTCAACGCGGAGCGCGACGCATCAGCCTGCATTTTGGCATTTTGCAACTGCTGGCTCAGCACCCCAAGGGCGCCGTTGGACTGGCGCAGCGGTTCGCGCTGGGTCATATAATCCTGTGGAACGCGAATGGCATTGACGCTATCCACGACCGGGCGAATACCCGAATCCATCGCCTGGCTTACCTGCTGTGAATAGCCATACAGAATGGCGTAATCCGACACGAATGGACCAAACTGTTTTTTCTGATCCGCAGTCAGCGTTGGTAAACGCTCGCCGCTACGCATCACTGTATTCTGTAGAAAATCGATAAACGCTTTGCGCTGATCGCCTTCTTTATCGAAACACCCACTCAGGCTAACAACCATCAACAACGCCGCAATAGGCGCAAACCAGCGAGAGCAGGACTTTCCTGTCGCCATTTTATTACTCCTTTCACCCAAAAAGCGCACACCGGCACACGCGTGCCCAACGCTGACAAGGATAGTCCAGGTCAGCCTTGCAAGATAGAGTTTTCATGCAAAACGGGTATTGCCGTTTTTGTACTGACTATTTACAAAAAAATACCTGTGCATCCCTACATATGATTAATCAGGTAATTAGCATAACTATCCATATAGCTGAAACGGGTAAAGCGATCGTTATCGCACAATTAATCACAACCGTGACGATCCTGTGTTTGGTTTAGGGACTATTCTTAACATGCTCTCTGATGTTCATGATCCCGATGTGTGATTTATGAGGAGTTCTCAATGGAATTAAAAGATCCTGAGTTTGAGCTGCTGAGCAGCCTGGAACAGATTATTTTTAAAGATGTACCGCCGACGGTTACCCTGAATCAAAAGTCCAATCCTTTTAGTGAATTTGAGCGTTTACGCAAAGGGTCGGGCCTGAAAACAGATGAATTCGCAAGAGCGATGGGTGTCAGCGTAGCGATGGTGCTGGAGTGGGAGTCAAAGCGTGAAAAACCTACCCCAGCCGAGCTAAAGCTGATGCGCCTGATCCAGGCAAACCCTGACCTTCGCAAGCAGTTAGCCTGATAAAGTTTGTTTGCCCCCGCCCTTGCGGGGGCTTGTGTTTAGAGGCTTTCACATCGCCATCCCGACTCTTCCCACACCAGCTCATGCGTCAGCTTTAATCCTGCTAAAAACGCTTCATCGTGCGACACCACCAGCAGCGCGCCGGGATAATCGGCCAGGGCCGCTTCAATGGCCTGAACGGAAGCCAGATCGAGGTGGTTGGTCGGCTCATCCAGAAGCAACAGCTGCGTTGCCGCTTCACGCCACAATACGCAGGCCAGCGCGGCCTTCAGGCGCTCGCCGCCGCTTAGATCGGCCAGTGGAAGTGTCACTTTCTCCGCGCCCAGCTGAAGCTGCGCTAAACGGGTACGCAGCGCCCCCTCTTCGAGCGGCGTATTGCCCAGGCTAAGGTGTGTCATCACCGACTGCGACAGATCCAGCCGGGAAAGATGCTGATCGAGATAAGCACATCTGACGGAGACCTTACAGGTTCCCGTAACAGGGGCGGTTTCGCCCAACATCACTTTCAACAGCGTGGATTTCCCACAGCCGTTCGGCCCGCGTAGCGCCACGCGCATCGGGCCATCCATTCGCCAGTTTATCGGGGAGACAGGCACGTGCGGAAGCACCAGTTCTTCCAGCACCAGCACCTGTTTCCCTTCCGGGATTTCACTGCCCGGCAGGGTAAACATCACCGCGTTATCCTCTTCAACCCGCTCGCGTGCCTGGCTGACCGCAGCGTTCAAAGCATGGTTTTGATCGCTATGCTGTTTTTTCCAGGAACCAATCCGCTCTTTCGCCGCCCCTTTGTATTTGACCCGTTCAAACGAGGCGATGTTAAGGCTGTCGACCGTGCGAAGCGTTTTGGCCGAACGACGCTGGCTGTCGTCATGCTCTTTATGCATACGGGCGCGGGTACGCTTGCGTTCGGTGGCAGCATGCTCCAGCGCGGCGCGGGCAGCCAGCTGTTCAGCATCACGCTGGGTTCGATAGTCAGCATAATTCCCACCGTAGCTGCGCAAGCCCAACGCGCTCAGTTCAAGGATTCGCGGTACCTGGGCCAGCAACTCACGGTCGTGAGAGGCCACCAGCACCCCGCCCTGATACCGGGAAAGCTGCTCGTAGAACCACACGCGGCCTTGCCTGTCGAGGTGGTTGGTCGGTTCGTCCAGCAGCAGGTAATCAGCATCCGCGGTGAATGCGCCGCACAGCAAGGCACGAATGCGCTCGCCGCCGCTTAGCTCTGCCGCGCGTTTGTTCGGCTCAAAAGAGGGAAGTTTTGCAGCGATAAAAGCCTGGCTTAGCCGTTCAGCCAGATCCCAGTAACCATCGAGCGTGTCGAGATCGTCGGGTTCATAATGACCGCCGTCGATGCGCGTGCGCGCCGCAAAGATCGCGTCGTAACCAAGCAGTCCGGCAAGAGTCGTATCCGCAGAAATATCCTGCTGCTGCGCCACATAGACGTGTGAACCAAAGCGCTCAACGTGACCGCTGGCGGGTTCATCAACCCCTGCCAGCAGACGCAGAAGGCGTGTTTTACCGCTGCCGTTGCGGCCAACCAGCGCACACACTGACGCATCCAGAGAAAGATTCAGTGGACCAAAAAGGATATCGCCCGTCGCAAACTGACAGGTGACCTGATGCAAAATAAAAGAGGGGGATTGCGCAAAATGAGCCATAAGCACTCCTGAATGAAATCAAAACATCCCCTGCCGACGCGATGCGTTGAGCAAGGATCGAAATTCATCAGTCGTGTTTGTTCATTTTTGGGGGGCGCTCCTGAGGGCGAAATTTAACGGGAACAAGAATAACGGCAATGCGCCGCCCATTTCAAGGTTAAATTTTCACCAGCGCTATTGCCCGAGCGTAAAAAACCCGCCGAAGCGGGTCTCACAATCAGATAAACGCAAACGCATCGCCAAACAGACGATCTTCCCGCGCGTCACGCTCGTTGCAGAACAGGTCGCGGGCAATTTTCGCCATTTCAAAGCGACCGGCAATGTAGATATCGTGCCCGGCCAGCGTTCCGTGATCCTGCAATACCGCAGTCAGCACCGTACCGCTGCGCCCGCGCCAGCCCTCTTCCGGCTGCTCGACAACCGGCTCGATGCGCAGGTTTGGATGATTGACGCTCAGCGCTTCCAGCTCAGACAGATCGTAAAGGTGCTTCTCTTCACGGCCGCCCCAGTAGATGGTGATATCGCGATTTGGATTACGCGCCAGCGCCGTCAACAGAATAGAGCGGACATAGGAGAAGCCTGTACCACCGGCAATCAGGATCAGCGGACGGTCTTCGTCTTCACGCAGCCAGGCCTCGCCATGAGGAATATCGACCACGATTTCACGCTCTTTCAGGATGCGATCCATCACGGCCATCGCGTACAGGTTAAGCTCAGACGCACCAATATGCAGCTCAATAAATTCCTTCTCTGCTGGCGTTGAGGCCATAGAGAAAGGACGCTTATCACGCTCGTCCATCACGACCATCAGGTACTGACCGGCACGGAATGAGAATGCCGCTTCAGGAACCAAACGGACGCGATATACGGTGTCGGTAATAGCATCTACCGACGTCACTTTACAGCTTAAGGTTGTCATTCGCTCTCTCTGTCGGGAAGTCTATAGGGCTAAACGGTCTTATTCTGCCTTACCGTTATTCATTATGGCCAGCTCGTCCCAGATCGCGTCAATTCGCGCGGTCACGGCAGGATCTTTTTCGATCGGGCGACCCCATTCACGGTCGGTTTCGCCAGGCCATTTGTTCGTGGCATCCAGTCCCATTTTTGAACCAAGGCCGGAAACCGGCGAGGCAAAGTCCAGATAATCAATCGGCGTGTTTTCCACTAACACCGTATCACGCGCCGGATCCATACGCGTGGTGATGGCCCAGATGACGTCATTCCAGTCGCGGGCATTGACGTCATCATCGCAGACAATCACAAACTTGGTATACATAAACTGGCGCAGGAAAGACCATACGCCCATCATCACGCGCTTAGCGTGACCGGCATACTGCTTCTTCATCGTCACCACCGCCAGGCGATACGAACACCCTTCCGGCGGCAGATAAAAATCAACAATTTCCGGGAACTGCTTTTGCAGGATCGGCACGAACACTTCGTTCAGCGCCACGCCAAGTACCGCCGGTTCATCCGGTGGACGGCCGGTGTAGGTAGAGTGATAGATGGCATCTTCACGCTGGGTAATGTGCGTGACGGTGAATACCGGAAAGTTATCCACTTCGTTGTAATAGCCGGTGTGGTCGCCGTACGGCCCTTCGGGTGCCAGCTCGCCCTGTTCAATGTAACCTTCCAGCACGATCTCTGCGCTGGCTGGCACTTCCAGGTCATTGGAGATGCACTTCACCACTTCGGTTTTGGTGCCGCGCAGCAGCCCTGCAAAGGCATATTCAGACAGCGTATCAGGAACAGGCGTCACCGCGCCCAGAATGGTTGCCGGATCGGCACCCAGCGCGACGGAAACCGGGAAGCGTTCGCCCGGATGGGCCGCGCACCACTCCTGGAAATCCAGCGCGCCACCGCGGTGGGACAACCAGCGCATGATGAGCTTGTTTTTGCCAATCAGCTGCTGGCGATAAATGCCGAGGTTTTGACGCTCTTTATGCGGCCCACGCGTCACGGTGAGGCCCCAGGTAATCAGCGGTGCGGCATCTTCAGGCCAGCACTGCATGATCGGAATTTTGGTCAGATCAACCGCATCGCCTTCCAGCACTTTTTGCTGGCATGGCGCGCCGCGCAGGCGTTTGGTGGGCATATTCAACACCTGCTTAAACTGCGGCAGCTTGTCGAACAGGTCGCGGAACCCTTTTGGCGGCTCCGGCTCTTTCAGAAAGGCCAGCAGTTTGCCCACTTCACGCAGCGCCGTGACATCTTCCTGCCCCATGCCCATCGCCACGCGGCGAGGTGTGCCAAACAAGTTGCACAGTACCGGCATGGCGTAGCCTTTTGGGTTTTCAAACAGCAACGCCGGGCCGCCCGCGCGCAGGGTGCGGTCAGCGATTTCTGTCATTTCCAGATACGGATCAACAGGAAGCGTAATGCGTTTGAGTTCGCCCTGCTTTTCCAGCAGCGCCAGGAAGTCGCGTAGATCGTGGTATTTCATGCAGTTAATCATGGCCTCTCTGTAAGCGCTTCATTATACGGCGTAAGACCGCGTGATGCTGTAATTTTGTTAAATTAGCGTGAACTTCCACGACTTACTCTCTTTTTCGCCATTATAATCACCTTAGCGATCCCGCCAGGGTTTTGGTATGCTTGCGCCCCGAACAATGGGAAGAGTGATTATGCAGGCCTGGTATTTACTGTATTGCAAACGCGGGCAACTTCAGCGCGCACAGGAACATCTTGAACGTCAGTCTGTTAACTGCCTGACGCCCGTGATCACGCTTGAAAAAATGCAGCGTGGAAAACGCACGACCGTCAGTGAGCCTCTGTTCCCTAACTATCTGTTCGTTGAGTTCGACCCCGAAGTGATCCACACCACGACGATCAGCGCCACGCGCGGCGTCAGCCATTTTGTGCGTTTTGGCGCCCATCCGGCAAGAGTACCGTCATCGGTTATTCATCAGCTCTCTGTCTACCAGCAGCCTGAAGATATTACCGATCCGGAAACCCCTTATGCCGGGGACAGCGTGGTGATCACCGAAGGCGCTTTTGAAGGGTTACAGGCCATCTTCGCTGAACCAGACGGTGAAGCGCGTTCTATGCTGCTGCTCAACCTGCTGAACAAAGAGGTGTTGCAGAGCGTTAAAAACACCGATTTCCGCAAAGTTTAGAACTGCACGCCGAACAGACGACGCACGTTGTCATCGGTTTGGGCTGCCAGCCACTGCGCGTCTTCCCCGCGCCAGTACGCCACTCGCTCAGCAATGTGTCCCAGATAAGCCGGTTCGTTACGTCGTGATGCCGGTTTGGGCTGCATATCCCGGGGCAACAGATACGGCGCATCCGTTTCCAGCAACAAACGCTCGGCCGGGATTACGGATAACAGCTCGCGCAGCTCCAGCCCACGACGCTCATCGCACACCCAGCCCGTGATACCCAAGTAAAGCCCTCGGTTCAGGCAATCCAGCGCTTCCTGACGGGAGCCCGTAAAGCAGTGCAACACCGCGCCTGGCAGTTTCTCCAGCCAGGGGTCCAGTAGCGCCAGAAAACGTTCATGCGCATCGCGACAGTGCATAAACACCGGCATCCCCAGCTCTGCAGCCAGCGCGAGCTGGGCGGTAAATGCCATCTCCTGCTCTTCAGGCGTCGAGAAGTTACGGTTGAAATCAAGCCCGCATTCGCCAATGGCAACCACTTCTGGCGTAGCCGCCAGACGATGAAGCGCCTCAGCGCTTTCATGCGTCCACTGGCTGCTGTCATGAGGGTGCACGCCTGCGGTGGACCAGCAGTGTTGATAGCGTTGCGCCAGCTGCCGTGCCTGCTCACTCTCATGCAGATTTGTTCCCGTCAGTAACAGCCCGCTCACGCCGGCGGCAAACGCGCGCGCCACCACTTCATCGCGGTCTTTCGCAAACTGGGCGCTGGTCAGGTTAAGCCCGATATCAAACATACGTATCCCCATATGACAACCGCCCTGTCGGGCGGTTGGTTTTATTCTTTAGTAGTCTCTTCAGACGGCTCGTCTTCTTCGTCCCGGGTACGCCCCTTTCCGACGTAGAAACGAGCGAAGAATACGCCGACTTCAAACAGGCAGTACATGGGTATGGCCAGTAAGGTTTGCGAGAAGACGTCCGGTGGCGTTAACAGCATACCTACGACAAATGCCCCTACCAGGATGTACGGGCGCTTCTTACGCAGATCGTCAGGCGTGGTCACCCCCACCCAGCAGAGCAGGACTATCGCGACGGGCACCTCGAAGGCGACACCAAAGGCCATAAACAGCGCCATCACGAAGCTGAGGTAGCTGGCGATGTCCGTCGACACCTGTACCCCTTCCGGCGCGGTATGCGTCAGGAAGCCGAAGGCCAGCGGGAAGACAACGAAGTAGGCGAACGCCATACCGATATAAAACAGCAGCGAACTGGACACCAGCAGCGGAATAACTAGCTTGCGTTCATGCCTGTACAGCGCGGGTGCCACAAATGCCCAGACCTGATACAAAATGACCGGCGCAGAGGCAATCAACGACACCCAGAAGGTCAGCTTGATCGGGGTAAAGAACGGCGAAGCAACGTCCGTTGCAATCATCGTTGCGCCCAGCGGCATCTGCTTAATCAGCGGTGCGGAAACCACCTGATAGATATCGTTGGCAAAATAGACCAGACATAAAAAAATGAGGAAAACCGCAATAATGCAGTTTAACAGACGCTTACGCAGCTCAATGAGGTGCGTAATCAGCGGTTGAGTATCATCTACTGCCATGTTTACGCTTTATCACTCGACGAGGGGGATGATTCGGAAACGGGCGCGGCGGGTTTTACCTCAGCCGTTTTGACCACGGGCTCTTCCGGCGGCACCTGCTTTTTCACTTCGGGCTCCTGCGGCGATTGCTCTGGCGAAGCAGCCTGATGTTCCGCGCTGGAAGGCGTCACACCCTCGCGCTGCTCTTCGCTGCCCTTCACCACCGGATTATGGATGGTGTTTGCTTCATCACTCGCCTTCTCAGGATCGTTAACGCTGTATGAGCGCTTCATGGATTCAGCCGCTTCGCGCAACTCATCCATGGATGCTTTCAGCTCCGGCGTCAGGTTGTCCATGCTCGCCTTTTCAACCTTTTTCAGGCTGTCCTGAAATTCCTGAAGCTTCAGTTCCTGCGCCAGCTCGTTCTGCACGGTCGTTGCCAGCGAACGGAGCGCACGCACCCAGCCCACGACAGTTTTTACCGCAACGGGTAAACGCTGCGGCCCCAGCACAATCAAACCAATCACAAAGACCAGCAGTAACTCACCAAAACCAATGTCGAACACGAATTACACCTGCTCTTTATCGTGACGTTTGGCCTCTTCCTTTTTGGCTTCGTCCTGCTTATCGGCGATAGATTTAGCGGTAAAATCAGCGTCCTGACCGCTTTTTTCTTGCTTACTCTCATCATCGCTCATGGCTTTCTTGAAGCCTTTGATTGACGCGCCCAGGTCGGAACCAATTGATCCGAGTTTTTTCGTGCCGAACAGCAGCACAACGATGACGGCAATGATCACTAACTGCCAGATACTGATACCACCCATGCGTGTTCCCCAGTGATAGATGATTAATTAGTCAGATCGCATTATACGTATGCAATCCCTCGATAGCGACGCTAATTCAGCGTGTTTTTTGCCAGCCAGCAAGCCAGACAACCACACCGGCAGCCATAATCCAGGCTGGCATCATTTCCCAGTCCGGACGATTGATCAACAGCAACGTGCCGCTTATCAGCAGCGTCGCGCCAATTCCGAAGAGATAGCGGGACTGCCCCTGACGCACGCGACTGGATTGAAGCTCGTGCGCGATTTTATCCATGCTGTGCTGAAGGTTCTTGCTCTGACGCAAACTGTCGTAAACCAGTTCAGGAATTTCTGGCATTTTTTCAATCCAGAACGGGCCTTTCTCTTTAAGCGAGCGAACCAGGGCTGGAATACCGACCTGATCCTTAATCCAGGATTCGAGGAACGGTTTCGCGGTTTTCCACAAGTCTAACTGAGGATAGAGCTGGCGGCCTACGCCCTCAACGTAAAGTAATGTTTTCTGAAGTAAAACTAATTGTGGCTGCACTTCCATATTAAAACGGCGTGCGGTGTTGAACAGGTTGAGCAGAACATGCCCGAAAGAGATCTCTGAGAGCGGCTTTTCAAAAATTGGCTCACAGACGGTACGGATCGCAAATTCAAACTCTTCCACGTTGGTATCTGGCGGAACCCAGCCTGAATCCACGTGCAGTTCGGCCACCTTACGGTAGTCGCGATTGAAGAAAGCGATAAAGTTCTCGGCGAGATAACGCTTATCCTCTTTATTCAGCGAGCCGACAATACCGCAGTCGATGCCGATGTATTTCGGGTCTTCCGGGTGCTCATAGCTGACGAAAATGTTGCCCGGATGCATGTCAGCATGGAAGAAGCTATCGCGGAAAACCTGAGTAAAGAAGACCTGCACGCCGCGCTCGGCAAGCAGCTTCATGTTGGTGCCCTGTTTTTCCAGCGCTACCACGTCCGAGACCGGGATGCCGTAGATACGTTCCATCACCATCATGTTCTGACTGCAATAGTCAGAATAAACTTCAGGAACATACAGCATCGGGCTGTCTTCAAAGTTTCGACGCAGCTGAATGGCGTTCGCCGATTCACGCAGCAGGTTAAGTTCATCGATGAGCGTTTTTTCGTATTCCCGTACCACTTCCAGCGGACGCAGACGGCGGCCATCCGGCAACAGACGCGGCACCCAGCGAGCCAGGCGATAGATCAGCTTCATGTCCGCTCTGATAACCGGCAGGATATCCGGGCGAATCACCTTAATGACCACCTCTTTGCCATTCTCCTTCAGGCGCGCGGTGTGAACCTGCGCAATAGAGGCAGAGGCCAGAGGCTGAATGTCGAAATCATCAAACCAGGTCTCGATGGGGATATTGCCCATCGCTTCTTCGATTTGTTTCTTCGCTCTCTCTCCGTCAAACGGAGCGACGCGGTCCTGCAATAGCGCGAGCTGATCGGCAATCTGCGGCGGGAAAAGGTCGCGACGCGTTGAGAGCATCTGCCCAAACTTGATCCAGACCGGTCCCAGCTCCTGCAACGCAAGACGCAGGCGTGCGCCCAGCTCCTGATCCTTATGGCGATTCGGCATCCAGAACAGCGTGCGACGCCAAAGCCGAAGCGGCAGGGTGATACGCATTCTGGGGATAAGCTCGTCGAGCCCGTAGCTCAAAAAGGTGCGAACGATAAAATAGAGGCGCCGAATTTCACCAGGCGTCATTTGCCCTCCAGTTTTTCCAGCCGTTTGGTTAACGCATCAACTGCGCGCTCAACTGCCGCGGTCTCTTCTGCAAACCAGGCGACTTCTAAAGGCCCAGGCGCCATACGCCACTCTTCGGTCAGCACCTCGGCAGCATAGCGCTGTTGACGGAGCAGGCCTTTACGCAGGAAAGTGGAACCCGTGCGCAGCGTTTTGCTTATCCCTTCAGCCGCGATGTCGCCGATATAGGGCGCCAGCAGTTCCGCGGGGTCAAATTCAGCCTGATCGCTGAGTGCAACGAAGTTCTGTACCACCTGAATATCGCCCTCGACCTCCAGCTCACCGCTGCGAATAAGCGCCGTCATCTGCTGACGGTCACGCAGTTTTGGCAATACGCTCATGTGCGTAATCACCGAGCAGTCAGCCTCGCCTTCCCACTCCCCCAGAACGTCAAGCTGGCGTTCGCTGAAGACCAGCACAAGCGGCGTCGAGAACTCTTTTAAAACGATACGCAGCACCTTTCCGTTAAGCCGCTGACGTGCGGTTTTCAGCGCCGGGGCGCGATACAGAAAGGCATTCAGTACATTCTCGATGCCTGCGGTGACTAAGGGTTTAATGGGCACGGGAAACCTCCACTCAGAACTTGTAACCACGATGCAGCGCGACGACACCCGCCGTCATATTGAAGTATTCCACGTTTTCAAACTCCGCATCCTGCATCATCGCTTTCAGCGTGTCCTGATCCGGGTGCATTCGGATGGATTCGGCCAGATAACGGTAACTTTCTGCATCGTTTGCCACCAGCTCGCCGATGCGCGGCAGAACGTGGAAGGAATAGGCATCGTAAGCTTTGCTCAGCGGGTCGATAATCGGTTTAGAAAACTCGAGTACCAGCAGTCGGCCACCCGGCTTCAGCACGCGGTACATAGAGCGCAGCGCTTTATCTTTATCGGTCACGTTACGCAGGCCGAAGGAGATGGTGATGCAGTCGAACGTATTGTCCGGGAACGGCAGCGCTTCGGCGTTGGCCTGAACATATTCAACGTTGCCTACCACGCCGATGTTACGCAGCTTTTCGCGTCCCATTTTCAGCATGGAGTCGTTGATATCTGCCAGCACCACGCGACCGGTTTCGCCAACCAGACGGGAGAATTTAGCGGTCAGATCCCCTGTGCCGCCGGCTAAATCCAGTACCTTTTGTCCACGGCGCACGCCGCTGCAATCAATAGTGAAGCGCTTCCACAAGCGATGAATGCCAAACGACATCAAATCATTCATCACATCGTACTTCGCCGCCACGGAATGAAATACGTGGGCCACCATGTCAGCTTTCTGCGCTTTGGCGACAGTCTGAAAGCCAAAGTGCGTTGTGTCTTGTGAATCGTCAACCATCTCAGAGCCTGCTAATCAGTCAAATGTTCGTGAAGTGTAACAGATTGGGCGCATTTGCCCTACGTTTCAACCACCGTGAAAGAAACGCGCCGACTGCGCTTCGGGGGATAAACTCGCCGCTAACCCATTGTCTTCATTGCGGCTATTTTGCTCACCATCGCCTTCACGCAGACGAAACTCTTCGTCCTGAGCCGTAGCCTGCTCCACCAGTTCCGGATTAATCTCGCGTTTAACTTCCACCCCCAGGCTGCGAAACGCCTCCGCCTGCGCCAGCAAATTGCCGCGCCCGGAGGAGAGTTTTTTCATCGCCTGGCGGTAGTTATCCTGCGCGCGATCCAGGCTTTGCCCCACCGAGGACATATCGTCAACAAACAGCCGCATTTTGTCGTACAGCTTGCTGGCGCGATCGGCAATCTGCTGCGCGTTACGGCTTTGGTGCTCATAACGCCACAGGTTGGCAATGGTACGTAACGCCACCAGCAGCGTGGTGGGGCTGACCAGCATAATGTTATTTTTCAGCGCTTCGGTGATCAGTTCGGGCTGTCTGTCGAGCGCCAGCAGGAAGGCTGGCTCAACCGGAATGAACATCAGCACATAATCCAGCGATCGCAGCCCCGGCAATTGTTGATAATCTTTTCTGCCCAGCAGACGGATATGGTTACGCACGGAGGCGATATGCTCCTGCAACGCTGTTTCGCGGGTATAGTCATCTTCCGCGTTGAAGTAGCGCTCATAGGCCACCAGCGTCATTTTGGCGTCGATAACCACATCTTTGCCCTGCGGCAGACGAACAATGACATCCGGCTGCATCCGCGAGCGCGCATCGTTTTCAATGCTGACCTGCGTTTCGTATTCGTATCCTTCACGCAGGCCAGAGGCCTCCAGCACGCGCGTCATGACCACTTCGCCCCAGTTTCCCTGCGCTTTGTTATCACCTTTCAGTGCGCGCGTCAGGTTAACCGCCTCCTGAGCCATCTGCGCATTCAGCTGCTGGAGATTACGGATCTCATGCGCCAGCGTGTGGCGCTCGCGAGCCTCCTGACCAAAGCTGTCCTGCACCTGACGGCGAAAGCCGTCCAGCTGTTCACGCAGCGGCGTCAGAAGGCTGTTCAGGCTCTGGCGGTTCTGCTCATCCACGCGGCGATTGCTGTGCTCAAAAATGCGGTTCGCGAGGTTCTCAAACTGCTCGCTAAGACGCTGCTCGCTGTTGATCATCTGACGGATTTTGTCTTCGGCGTGCAGTTGGGTGGATTCAAGGCGGGTGGTCACTTCCCGGAGATCGGCCTCCAGCGAGGTGTTAATGTCGCGCAGATTGCGCAGTTCGTTATTGAGCAGTTCACACTCATCGCGCCAGTGGTCACACAGCGCAAGCTGTTGTTTCGTCGCGCTGAGTTCGGCGACGATCTCTTCGCGCTCTGCCAGCTGATCGACTTTCTGCTGAGCATGTTGGTAGCCGCAAATGAGCCAGCCAATCCCCACGCTCACCAGCGCAACTACCGCATAAACCAGGATTGAGATATCCACAATGCCCCCTGCATCCACGTGTAACCCGCACAAAATAGAATTGTGCTGTATGAACGTCCAGTTTGAAAGGGTTTTCCTGCGAGGCGTTACGCAAAAAAGAAAGGCCGAGCATGTCGGCCTTTTAGCACTGAAGAGAGAATTAGATCAGACGGCGCGCCGCTTCAACCACGATTTTCACCGCATGGCTTTCCGTCTGCTTCATGGTTTCAGCGTTCGGGATCTCCTGCTGGGTACGGTTGACGATAACGCCCGCCACCATACCGGCACGCAGACCCTGGCTTGCGCACATGGTCAGCAGCGTCGCAGATTCCATTTCGTAGTTCATGACGCCCATCGACTGCCACTCTTCCATTGAGCCTTTGAAACGGCTCACCACGCGACCAGAGAAGGTGTCGTAACGCTCCTGGCCCGGGTAGAAGGTATCGGAAGATGCAGTGACGCCCACGTGGGTGGTGGCGCCCACGGATTTCGCCGCTTCAACCAGCGCGGTGGTGCATTCGAAATCAGCCACTGCCGGGAATTCCATCGGTGCAAAGTGCAGGCTTGCCCCGTCCAGACGCACGGATGCGGTGGTAACCAGCACGTCGCCCACGTTGATGTGCGGCTGAATGGCGCCTGTGGTGCCAATGCGCAGGAAAGTACGAATGCCCAGCTGTGCCAGCTCTTCAACGGCGATAGAGGTAGACGGGCCACCGATACCGGTAGAGCACACGATCACTGCTTTACCGTCCAGCTCTGCGCGCCAGGTGGTGAATTCGCGATGCGCTGCCAGCTTAACCGGCTTATCCATCAGCGCGGCGATCTTTTCCACACGCTCAGGATCGCCAGGGACGATAGCAAGCGTAGCCCCTTGTAAATCGTTTTTAGTGAGGCCGAGATGAAAAACATCAGACTTAGACATAGGTGACTCCTCTGTGGGTCGGTTTGTCAGAAGAAGTAAAACGGTACTTTACAGAAGCAATGTGCATTATTTCGTGACACACCTCACCATGAATGAAAATGATTGCAGTTAATTTCCATAAAATGGTGATTCACATCACATTAACAAGTTATATCGCCGGGTGCTGCACAAAAGATAGACGCTATAAGGCACTGTGGGTTGTTAACCTGGTGTCTATATTTATCTTTGCGCTAATCCATTCATTGGTACGGAGAATGCCATGACTGAAAAAACCGGTTTTGCACCTGCTGCGGCCCCGCATGCTTCAACCATCGTCTCAACCCCTGAAGAGGCCATTACCGCAGGCGAGACCTCCATTCCCTCCCAGGGAGAGAACATGCCAGCGTACCACGCGCGGCCAAAATCCGCCGATGGCCCGCTGCCCATCGTGATCGTGGTGCAGGAAATATTTGGCGTTCATGAACATATTCGCGACCTCTGCCGCCGTCTGGCGCTGGAAGGTTACCTGGCCGTTGCGCCGGAACTCTATTTCCGTCAGGGCGATCCGAATGATTACAGTGACATCCCGACGCTGTTCAGCAACCTGGTCAGCAAAGTGCCGGACGCGCAGGTGCTGGCCGATCTCGACCACGTTGCCAGCTGGGCAGCGCGCAACGGTGGCGATGCGCATCGTCTGATGGTGACTGGCTTCTGTTGGGGCGGACGCATTAGCTGGTTGTACGCCGCGCATAACCCGCAGCTAAAAGCGGCCGTGGCCTGGTACGGCAAGCTGGTGGGTGAAAAAACGCTGAATTCACCGAAGCAACCTGTTGATATTGCGACGGATTTAAATGCGCCTGTGTTGGGGCTCTATGGCGGTCAGGATACCGGGATCCCGCTTGATACGGTCGAGACCATGCGCCATGCGTTGCGCGCAGCAAACGCGAAGGCGGAAATTGTGGTGTATCCGGAAGCCGGGCACGCCTTTAATGCCGATTATCGTCCGAGCTATCATGCGGAATCGGCGAAAGATGGCTGGCAGCGGATGCTGACATGGTTTAGCCAGTACGGCGGGAAAAAAGCGTAAAAGCAAAAAGCCCGGTGGCGGCTACGCCTGACCGGGCCTACATTTCATCAAGCCTGACGCAAATTCTGCGCCGCCTGCACCATGTTCGCCAGCGCCGCGCGGGTTTCAGGCCAGCCACGGGTTTTCAGGCCGCAGTCCGGGTTTACCCACAGACGTTCCGCCGGGATGCGCTGGGCCGCTTTTTGCAGCAGCGATTCAATCCACTCCACGCTTGGCACATTCGGGGAGTGAATGTCGTACACGCCCGGCCCGATTTCGTTCGGGTAGTCGAACTCTTCGAACGACTCCAGCAGTTCCATGTCTGAACGCGAGGTCTCGATGGTGATCACATCGGCGTCGAGCGCGGCAATGGAGTCCATGATGTCGTTAAATTCGCAGTAACACATGTGGGTGTGGATCTGCGTATCGTCCTTCGCGACGGCCGCGTTGAGGCGGAACGCCTCCACGCCCCACTGTAAGTAAGCATCCCAGTCGCTGCGACGCAGCGGCAAACCTTCACGCAGCGCAGGTTCGTCGATCTGAATGATGCCAATCCCGGCCGCTTCCAGATCCGCAACTTCATCGCGCAGCGCCAGGGCGATCTGTTTGGCGATGGTTTCCCGGGTTACGTCTTCACGCGGGAACGACCAGCAGAGAATGGTCACCGGACCCGTCAGCATGCCTTTTACCGGTTTGTCGGTCAGAGACTGGGCATACTTCGCCCACTCCACGGTAATCGCTTCCGGGCGGCTGACGTCGCCGATTACCACCGGCGGCTTCACGCAGCGGGAGCCGTAGCTCTGCACCCAACCGTTCTGGGTAAAGACAAACCCGTCCAGGTGCTCACCGAAGTATTCCACCATGTCGTTACGCTCGGCTTCACCGTGCACCAGCACGTCCAGACCTAAACGTTCCTGCTCGATAATCGCCTGTTTGATGTGTTCCGCAATACCGGTGCGGTAGTGATTCGCATCCAGATTGCCCTTTTTGAAGTCCAGGCGCAGGCTGCGGATCTCGGTAGTCTGCGGGAAGGAGCCGATTGTCGTGGTCGGCCACGCGGGCAGGTTAAAGCGCGCACGCTGGGCTTCGGCGCGCACTTCATACGGGCTCTGGCGCTGGCTGTCCCGGGCGGTGATGGCCGCCAGACGTTTTTCCACTGCCGGGTTATGCACGCGCGTCGAGTGACGGCGCGCCTGGATCGGAGCGCTCCAGTCGCTAATCGCTGCCGTGTCGCCGCTGTTCAACGCGTCGCGCAGCAGAGCCAGCTCCTCACACTTTTGCAGGGCGAAGGCAAACCAGCTTTTCACCTCAGGGTCGAGTCGGGTCTCCACGCTCAGGTCAATCGGGCTATGCAGCAGGGAACAGGAAGAGGCCACCCACAATTCACGTTTACCGACTATGTCTTTAATTTGTGCATATTTCTCGGTGAGATCGGCACGCCAGACGTTACGACCATTCACCAGACCGGCAGAGAGCAGCCAGTCCACTGGCAGACGCTTGTGCAACTCTGCTACATCGTCTTTGCCGTGAACGAGGTCAACGTGCAGACCCTGAACCGGCAGCGCGGTAATGGTTTTCAGGTTCGGCGTTACGCCTTCGAAGTAGGTGGTCAGCAGCAGCTTCACCTGCCCGGTGAGCGCGTTATACGCCGGTTTGAAGGCGTCCAGCCACGCCTGCGGCAGCTCAAGCACCAGCGCCGGTTCATCGATTTGCACCCACTGAATGCCGCGTTTGCCCAGCTCAATCAGCACCTGCTTATAAACCGGCAGAATGTCGTTCAGCAGGCTGAGGCGTTCGAACTGTTCGCCTTTCACTTTGCCCAGCCACAGGTAGGTTATCGGCCCCAGCAGCACGGGTTTCACCTGGTGACCCAGCGCCAGCGCTTCGTCCACTTCATCCAGAAGCTGGGTCCAGGTCAGTTTGAACTGCTGGCCTTTAACGAACTCCGGCACCATATAGTGATAGTTGGTGTTGAACCACTTGGTCATTTCCGCCGCCGCCGCTGGCTCACCCGTTGGCGCGCGGCCACGGCCGATGCGGAACAGGGTATCGATATCCACCGATCCATCGTTGTTCTGATGACGAGCCGGCACGTTGCCAAGCAGCAGGCTGGTGGTCAGAACATGGTCGTACCAGGCGAAATCGCCCACCGGCAGCAGGTCAATGCCCGCCTGTTTTTGCTGATCCCAGTGACGCGCGCGCAGCTCACGTCCCACCGCCAGCAGTTCTTCACGGGTGGCGTTACCTGCCCAGTAGCTTTCTTGCGCTTTTTTTAGCTCGCGACGCAGGCCAACGCGAGGGAAACCGAGAGTGTGAGTGCGGATTGTCATGGTATGCCCCTTGTGAAATTCGTTATTTAGACGTCCAGATGTTTACACATCTATAATTGGCAGGTACTGTATATTCCTCAAGCGCAAAATGTTCATGGCGAAGTGAAGGACTTTCATGATCGAGATAAAACACCTGAAAACGCTACAAGCGTTGCGGAACTGCGGTTCTCTTGCGGCGGCAGCGGCCACGCTGCACCAGACTCAGTCTGCCCTTTCTCACCAGTTCAGCGATCTGGAACAACGCCTCGGCTTTCGTCTTTTTGTGCGTAAGAGCCAGCCTTTGCGCTTTACGCCGCAGGGCGAAATTTTGCTTCAGCTGGCGAACCAGGTGCTGCCGCAGATTGCCAGCGCGTTGCAGTCCTGCAACGAGCCGCAGCAGACCACCCTGCGCATCGCCATTGAGTGTCACAGCTGTATTCAGTGGCTGACCCCCGCGCTTGAGAATTTCCGCCAGAAGTGGCCGCAGGTGGAGATGGACTTCAAGTCCGGCGTCACGTTTGATCCGCAGCCGTCGCTTCAGCAGGGTGAGCTGGATCTGGTGATGACCTCAGATATTCTGCCGCGCAGCGGTCTGCACTATTCGCCAATGTTTGATTTTGAGGTACGTCTGGTGCTGGCCCCGGACCATCCGCTGGCCGCCAAAACGCGTATCACGCCGGAAGATCTGGCAACGGAGACGCTGCTGATTTACCCGGTACAGCGCAGTCGTCTGGATATCTGGCGCCATTTCCTGCAACCCGCAGGCATCAGCCCACAGCTGAAAAGCGTGGATAACACGCTGCTGTTAATTCAGATGGTGGCGGCCAGAATGGGAATTGCGGCGCTGCCGCACTGGGTGGTCGAGACGGTTGAACGCCAGGGTCTGGTGGTTACCAAAACCCTGGGTGAAGGACTGTGGAGCCGGCTGTACGCCGCCGTGCGCGACGGCGAGCAGCGTCAGCCGATTACGGAAGCGTTTATTCGCTCAGCGCGGAACCACGCGTGCGACCATCTTCCGTTTGTGCGGAGCGCGGAGCGACCCAGCGGCGATGTACCCACAGCGAAGCCAGGATCACCGCTCCCCCAATAAGGAAACTCGGCCAGTGCGGCTGTTCCTGCCAGATGGCGAGGTTCACCAGTAGCCCCGCCGGCACGTGCACGTTGTTCATGATCCCCAGCGTTCCGGCGTCTACCTGCGTCGCGCCGTAGTTCCACATAAAGTAGCCCAGCCCCGAGGCCACCACGCCCAGCCAGACCAGAACGCTCCACTGCACGGGGGTGGTCGGCAGCTTTTGCGGGTTGCCGAGCATAAACCATGCCGCAATCGCGACAATCGCCGCGCCCATATAGAACCACGCAAACGCGTTATGCTGCGGCATCGGGCGGGTCTCCATCAGGCGTTTGTAGCCCACCATCCCGATGGCGAAGCTGATATTGGCGAGCTGGACGAACATCAGCCCGGTCCAGAAGTGATCGCTCACCTTGTCATAGCGAATTATCGCCGCGCCAATGACTGCCAGCGCCGCGCTCAGCAGATATCCCCAGCGCAGGCGGCGCCTGCTGAGCAGGTCGTAAATCAGCGTGATATAGAGCGGCGTGAGCACGGTAAAGAGCAGAAATTCCGATACGGAGAGGTAGACGTAAGCCCGGAAGCTGAACAGGTACATGATGCCGAGCTGCATTGCGCCTACCAGCATGTACAGCAGAATGGTTTTCAGCGATTGCCCGCGGGTACGCAGGAACGGCAGGAACACCAGCGCCGCCAGCCCCACACGCATCAGCACCGAAAAGTAGCTGTCGACCGATCCGGCAAGGTATTCGCCAATCAGGCTAAAGGAGAAGGCCCACAGGATAGTGGTGATAATGAGTAGCGCCACAATGCTTGTCTCTCAGAAAGAAGGAGAGGCATTGTAGCGAACTCTTTAGTTGACATCTGAACAATAAACAATCAAATGAAGATTATTCAAGGAACAGTTTGCGCAAATACTTAGGTACCGCGTTGTCTGCGTTGGTGCCAATCACTTCCAGCTCCGGGTGCAGATCTTTCAGGCGCTGGTGCGCGTTCTGCATGATGCAGCCTTTGCCCGCCATGGAGAGCATCTCGGCATCGTTCATGCCATCGCCGAACGCGATGCAGTCTTTCAGATCAAAGCCCAGACGCTTCGCGACCGCTTCCAGCGCGTGACCTTTGGACACCCCGCCCGCCATCACTTCCAGACAAGTCAGCGTGGAGAAGCTAACGTTCACGCGGTCTCCCCAGCGGGCGTTGATCGCCTGCTCCAGCGGAAGCAGCGCTTCGTGACTTTCGCAGGTAAAGAACACCTTGCTGATCCCTTCAGGATCCAGCAAACCCGGTTCATACAGGGAGTAGTTGAAGACGGCTTCCTTGAAGAAACGCATTTCGTCCGGGCGATGACGGTTCATAAACCACTCGTCGTCGCGATAAACGTTAGTGACGATATCCGGGTTGTTATGCACAATGCCGAACAAATCAGTGGCGATGTCGCGATCGAGATTGTGGGTAAAAATCAGGTTGCCGTCCGTGTCGTGTACGCGCGCACCGTTGGAGGTGATCATGTACGACTTGATCTCCAGGTTATCGCGGATCTGCCCCACGTCCACGTGGTGGCGGCCGGTGGCGAACACAAAGTTCACGCCGCGGGCAGTCAGGAGTTTTAAGGTCTCTTTCGCATAAGGCGACAGGGTGTGGTCGGGGGAAAGCAGCGTGCCATCTAAATCAGATGCAACAACCTGGTACATAGGGATTTCAACCTCTGGTGGAAAACAATAATCAGTTATGCCTGTTGAAAAGTTCAACAATGGCGTTGAGCGCGACTGAGCGCATAGCGTCCTTTTCAAAAAGGATCTCATGGTACGCACCGTTGATGACCAGCGGTTTACCCCCTTCACAGGGATGGCCCGCCGCGGCGCGAAGTTCACAATAGCGGTCATGCATGCGGTTATCCACCACACGCTCTTCTTCCGCCTGGATCAGGAGCGTCGGCGTGTCATCATCGCCTACGCCCGCCAGCACCTGCTCACCGGCATGAATACCTTCCCGCACCCAGTGCCAGGTGGGGCCGCCGACCCGCAGACGCGGTTCATCGGCATAAAAACGCAGGTTGCGGCGATAACGCTGCCGACTGTGGGTTAATACATTGATGGCAAACGGCAACGCCCGCCAGCGTCCTGTTCCTATGGCATAGCCTTCACGAATGCGCTGATGGCCCTCAGCCCAGTCGAGAAGATGGCGCACCATCCAGTCAGGAAAACGTATCACAATGCCGTACATCGGCGCGGTCAGCGCAATGGCGTCGCACTGGTGCTTATGGCGCTGCAAAAACAACGTCGAGATCGCGCCCCCCATGGAGTGGGCAAGAATATAACGCTTGCGCCACGGTCCGGGCTGCACTTCCTGCTGCCAGAACGCGGCCAGATCGTCGACGTAATCGCTGAAGTTATCCACGTGGCCGCGATGGGTATCCGGCAGCATCCGGCCGGAAAGCCCCTGCCCGCGATGGTCGATAATTAACACATCAAAGCCCAGATGGAACAGGTCATACGCCAGCTCGGCATATTTGATATAGCTTTCGATGCGCCCGGGGCAAACCACAATCACCCGGTCATTTTTTTCATCATGGAAACGAACGAAGCGTACCGGGATATCCCCGACGCCCATAAACTCATCTTCCTCACGCTGGCGCCAGAAATCGGTCAGCGGCCCCATGGAGAAAGCAGCAAATGCGTTTTCTCGTGTTTCCCAGTCCTTTTTCTGCTGAAACATTGGGTTTCCACCCCCCGTAATTCAGGGAATATCGTTTTTTTCGTCACCGGTCACAAAATGACTCAACAATAGCGTATTGTGGCATAAAAACAGACGATCCGGGAGTTTCAAATGACCTTCGAGTGGTGGTTCGCTTACCTGCTGACATCCATCATCCTCAGCCTTTCACCTGGCTCGGGCGCAATCAACACCATGACCACCTCCATTAATCACGGCTATCGCGGCGCGGCGGCGTCAATTGCCGGTTTACAGACAGGGCTTGGCATTCACATTGTGCTGGTGGGGATTGGTCTGGGCACGCTGTTCTCCCGTTCGGTGCTGGCCTTCGAGGTGCTGAAATGGGCTGGCGCAGCGTATCTTATCTGGCTGGGTATTCAACAGTGGCGCGCCGCAGGCTCGATTGATCTGCATACGCTCTCCCGGACGCAAACACGCGGCCACCTGTTTAAGCGCGCGGTGTTCGTTAACCTGACCAACCCGAAAAGCATTGTGTTCCTCGCCGCCCTGTTCCCGCAGTTTATCGTGCCGCATCAGCCCCAGGTGATGCAGTACGTGGTGCTGGGCGCGACCACCATAATTGTCGATATCATTGTGATGATTGGTTACGCGACGCTGGCGCAGCGAATTGCGGCATGGATCAAAGGGCCTAAGCAGATGAAGGCCCTGAACAAAGTCTTTGGTTCGCTGTTTATGCTGGTTGGCGCGCTGCTTGCGTCAGCGCGTCATGCTTAGCGAGAAATGATGAGATGAATGCCGAAGCCGGCGAACAGTGCGCCGGCAAAGCCGTCGATCCACTTCGCGATGCGCTGGTAGCCGCGACGCATCGCCGGTAAAGCAAACAGGCTTGCCACAACGGTAAACCAGGCGAACGTCTCAACAACGATTAGCAGGAAGATCCCCCAGCGCGCGCCCGCACCGACGTTATCCCCCACAAACAGCGAGAACACAGAGCCGAAGTAAATAATCGCTTTCGGGTTCGCCAGGTTAGTCAGCAGCCCTTTCACAAAGCTACGGCCGCCCGTTGCCAGCTCAACCTTTGGCTCTTCCGGCTTTTTCTCTTCTTTCTTCAGCGCCCCGCGCAGCATCTGGTAGCCCATCCAGCACAGGTAAAGACCGCCGCCAACCATGATGATGTTATGCAGCCACGCCATTTTCGCCAGGATCAGGTTCAGACCAAGCAGCGCAACCGCCGCCCAGACCATAACGCCCATGGTGATACCGAGCACACCCATCATCGCCTCTTTGCGGGAGCGGCTGACGGCCGTTTGTGACACGAAGAAGAAGTCAGGGCCAGGGCTCATCAGCGCAACGATGTGCACTAACGCCACGGTGAGAAATAGCATTAACATAATTAGCTCGCGGGGAAATAATGTAGTGAGTCATCATCCTGGCACTTTTTCGCCCGGCTGACTACTCCTCATCATCACCATCAGCGTGGGAACGGATAAGCGCCATAAACTCTTTACCAAAGCGCTCCAGCTTGCGCGTGCCGACGCCGTTGACGCTGAGCATCTCGCTGGCGCTGAGTGGCATTTGCTCGGCCATCTCGATCAGCGTCGCGTCATTGAACACCACGTATGGCGGGATGTTCTCTTCATCCGCAATCGCTTTACGCAGCTTGCGCAGCTTGGCGAACAGCTTGCGATCGTAGTTGCCGCCGTAGGATTTCTGCATCACGCGCGGCTTCAGGGCGACGACGCGCGGAACGGCGAGCTTCAGTTCAACCTCACCGCGCAGGACCGGTCGCGCCGCTTCGGTAAGCTGAAGCGCAGAGTGCTGAGCAATATTTTGCGTGGCAAAGCCGAGATGGATCAGCTGGCGGATGATGCTTACCCAGTGCTCGTGGCTCTGGTCTTTCCCGATGCCGTAAACCGGCAGCTTGTCGTGACCCATATCGCGGATACGCTGGTTGTTAGCCCCACGCAGCACTTCGACGACGTAGCCCATCCCAAAGCGCTGGTTCACGCGTCCGATAGTCGAGAGCGCTTTGCGCGCGTCCATCAGACCGTCGTACTGCTTCGGCGGGTCGAGGCAGATATCGCAGTTGCCGCACGGCGCCTGACGCCCTTCACCAAAATAGTTGAGCAGCACCAGACGGCGGCAGGTTTGCGCTTCGGCGAAGGCACCCATCGCGTTAAGCTTGTGGCGTTCGATATCCTGCAACTGCCCCTGCGGTTTCTCCTCGAGACAGCGGCGCAGCCACGCCATATCCGCCGGATCGTAAAACAGCATCGCTTCCGCAGGCAGGCCATCACGCCCGGCGCGGCCGGTTTCCTGATAATAGGATTCGATATTGCGTGGGATATCAAAGTGCACCACAAAGCGCACGTTGGGCTTGTTGATCCCCATCCCGAACGCCACCGTTGCGACCACGATTTGCAGGTCGTCACGCTGGAATTTTTCCTGTACGTCGGCGCGGATGTGGTTTTCTAACCCGGCATGGTATGCCGCCGCGCTAAAGCCGCGATTTTGCAGACGCGCAGCGGTGTCTTCCACCTTCGCGCGGCTGTTGCAGTAGATGATGCCGGACTTGCCGCGCTGCTCCTGCACGTAGCGCAGGAGCTGATCCAGCGGCTTGAATTTTTCCATCAGCATATAGCGGATGTTCGGCCGGTCGAAGCTGCTGACCTGAATATAGGGGTCTTTCAGCCCCAGCAGGCGAACGATGTCCTGACGCGTGGTGTCATCCGCCGTGGCGGTAAGCGCCATAAACGGCAGCTCAGGGAAGCGCTGACGCAGCTGGCCGAGGGCGGCATATTCCGGGCGGAAATCGTGCCCCCACTGGGAGATACAGTGCGCTTCATCCACCGCCAGCAGCACCGGGTTCCAGTGCGCCAGGTGATCGAGGAAGTTGTCCAGCATCAGGCGCTCTGGCGCGATATACAGCAGGCGGATCTGCCCGGTGCGGCACCCGGCCATCACCTCTTGCTGCTGCTCGCGGGTTTGCGTCGAGTTAAGACAGGCCGCCGCCACGCCGTTGGCAAGCAGCTGGTCGACCTGGTCTTTCATCAGGGAAATAAGGGGGGAGACCACAACCGTCAGGCCATTAAGTACCAGCGCGGGCACCTGATAGCAGAGCGATTTTCCGCCGCCGGTCGGCATGACCACCAGGCAATCGCGGCCTTCCAGCACGGTTTCAATGATGGTTTCCTGGCCAGGACGGAACTGCTGGTAGCCAAAGGTTTCATGCAAAACCTGTTTAGCCAGCGATTCCTGATTCAATACTTCCGCCTGCGCCACGTTAACCCCATATGCCAGAAATGAAACAGGCGCTATTTTCAGCGCCTGAGAGAGAAACTTCAACGTTTAACGCAAAAACATTCGAGCAGCTTAGAAAATATCGTTCAGCATGACGCCCACACCAACGCGGGTCTGGTTGAAGTTATAGTCGATCAGCGATTCGCCATAACCGCTATACACCTGGGTATAGAGACGAACGTGTTTCGTCACTGGGTAGCTCAGGCCCAGCTCTGCGCCGCCGTAGCCGGTATTCCAGTTGTACTGCCCTTTGGCGCTCAGCACCGCGTCACCCAGCTGATAGCCCACTTTAAGCTGATAATAGCCCATGTATTTGGTGATATCAGGATTGTCATCGGTGCTGCCCACCACGTACCACGGCTTCACTTCCACCATGAAATTGCCGTTCTGCGCCATCAGACGCGTATAAACGCGATTCCAGCTGCGTGAGGTTGGGTCGGAACGACCGTTGGAATCGTGGTTATAGCCCACCTCCACGTCTCGCAGCGTCCAGCCTGCAAACTCATAATCAGTGGCGAAACCGAGGAACAGCTGCGGTTCATAGTTGGTTTCGCGGAACGGTGAAGATTCCCCGCTGTTGGAGAGCTGCCACCATGACTTCTGCGTGTAAGATGCACCAAGCACCGAGTTCGGCCCCAGGATGCCGCGCCATAACGGGAAGGCCAGGCTGAGCTGGAACTTCACCTCATCTTTACGCGCATTGTCAGACCAGTTATAGGAGCTTATCGCCTCTTTGTTGAGATCGCTGGTCTGGGTATAGATCACGTAGTTTGTGTCATAAGGGTAGAGCGTGAACGGATTGTCATGCTCCTGAAGCATATTGGCGATGATGCTGCCCTGAACGGCAGGTTTATCATGCACTTCTTTGATCGTCGCTTCCTGCGCATATGCTGTGAGGGGCAGCGCAACCGCCGCCAGTAACCAACCCAGATACGTCCGCATCGGTGGTGTTCTCCTGAAATTGTGACATTTAATGAATAGTTTTGTCCGGGCATTCTACAGACTTCTGCGATAACTTCCGCTTCCTCGTTTCTTAAAGTGGCATTCCTTTATCCTGAAGCATAAAATCAACATTTTGTTAACAACAAGGATGCCACGTCAGATGTCAGCCACACTCACCGCCGAAGAAACCTTAAAGCTCGTGGGCGAGATTTTTGTGTACCACATGCCATTCAACCGTGCACTGGGTCTTGAGCTGGAGCGATACGAAAAAGACTTCGCTCAGCTGAGTTTCAATAATCAGCCAATGATGGTCGGTAACTGGGCGCAAAGCATTTTGCACGGCGGGGTGATTGCCTCTGCGCTGGACGTGGCGGCCGGTCTGGTGTGCGTGGGCAGCACGCTGACGCGCCATGACACCATCAACGAAGATGAATTACGCCAGCGCCTGTCGCGCATGGGCACCATCGATTTACGCGTCGACTATCTGCGACCGGGACGCGGAAACCGCTTCACCTGCACCAGCAGCCTGCTGCGCGCCGGGAATAAAGTTGCCGTCGCCCGCGTTGAGCTGCATAACGAGGAGCAGGTTTATATCGCCAGCGCAACCGCCACTTATATGGTGGGTTGAGACGGCAAATTCGGGTAAAATTACTTCACTTTTTTGTAACGGATTTTCCCGATGGATGCTAAACAGACGCGGCAGGGCGTTTTACTCGCCCTTGCCGCTTATTTTATTTGGGGTATCGCACCGGCGTACTTCAAGCTTATCGCCTATGTCCCGGCGGACGAGATCCTCACTCACCGCGTCATCTGGTCGTTTTTCTTTATGATCGCGCTGATGAGCATCAGCCGTCAGTGGTCAGGCGTCAAAACGCTACTGAAAACCCCGAAGAAGGTCTTCCTGCTTGCCCTCTCTGCGGTGCTGATTGGCGGAAACTGGCTGCTGTTTATCTGGGCGGTGAATAACCATCACATGCTCGAAGCCAGCCTGGGCTACTTCATTAACCCGCTGGTGAACATCGTGCTGGGGATGATTTTCCTCGGCGAACGTTTCCGCCGGATGCAGTGGGTAGCGGTGATTCTGGCCCTCTGCGGCGTGCTGGTACAGCTGTGGACCTTCGGTTCACTGCCGGTTATCGCCCTGGGGCTGGCGTTCAGCTTTGCCTTCTACGGCCTGGTGCGTAAAAAAATCGCCGTGGAAGCGCAGACGGGAATGCTGTTTGAAACCCTGTGGCTGCTGCCTGTCGCCGCGATCTACCTGTTCGGTATTGCCGACAGCGCCACCAGCCACATGGGCAGCAACCCATGGTCGCTGAACCTGATGCTGATGGCGGCGGGCGTGGTCACGACGATTCCCCTGCTGTGCTTCACCGGCGCGGCAACGCGTCTGCGTCTCTCGACGCTTGGCTTCTTCCAGTACATCGGCCCGACGCTGATGTTCCTGCTGGCGGTGGTGTTTTACGGCGAGGTGCCGGGTGCGGATAAGATGGTGACGTTTGCCTTTATCTGGGTGGCGCTGGCGATTTTCGTTGCGGATGCAATTTATACCCAGCGCAGGACTCGCAGAGGAATTTAGGTGCTTTGTAGGGCGGGTAAGCGCAGCGCCACCCGCCTGATTTTTACAACCAGTTCTTCCGCTTGAAGTACAGGTACGGCGCCAGCCCGGCGAGGATCATAAAGATAATCGCCCCCGGGTAGCCAAAGCTCCACTTCAGCTCCGGCATAAACTCAAAGTTCATCCCGTAGCTGGATGCCACCAGCGTCGGCGGCAGGAACACCACGGAAACCACCGAGAAGATCTTGATGATGCGGTTCTGCTCGATGTTGATAAAGCCCATTGCCGCCTGCATCAGGAAGTTGACCTTCTGGAACAGGGATTCGTTGTGCGGCAGCAGGGATTCGATATCGCGTAAGATCTCACGCGCCTGCTCCAGCTGACCGCCCGGCAGACGCGCCTTGCGCACCAGGAAGTTCAGCGCGCGCTGGGTATCCATCAGACACAAACGCACCTTCCAGCCGATATCTTCCAGCTCTGCCAGCGTGGACAACGCTTCGTCGTACTCATCGCCCTGATGGCCTTCCATGATCACGCGGCTCAGCTTTTCCAGGTCGCTGTAGATGTTTTCGATTTCATCCGCCAGCTGTTCGATTTTGGTTTCGAACAGATCCAGCAGCAGCTCATAGGCGTTACCGTCCATCATCGCCTGGCTGCGGGCGCGCATGCGGTAGAGACGAAACGCAGGCAGTTCGCGCTCGCGCAGGGTGAACAGGCGGCCATCGCGGATGGTAAACGCCACGGTGGAGTTCCCCGCGTGGTCTTCGGCATCTTCGAAGAAGAAGAAGGAGTGAATGTGCAGGCCGTCTTCGTCTTCAAAAAAACGGGCGGATGCTTCGATGTCTTCCAGTTCCGGGCGTGTCGCCAGGCTTTGCCCCAGTTCAGATTGTACGCGAAGGCGCTCATCGTCGTCCGGCTCGACCAGATCCACCCATACGGCATCAATGAGGGGCTGTGACTCTTCGGCTTCAAGCCGAGTCAGTCGGTTATTTTCGAGTTGAAATGCGCTCAACATGACCGGGACTCCCAATGCAAAAAATATCGGACAGTTCGGTGGGCACACAGAAACAAATTGGGTTTCAGACCATTAAACAGCCTGACTCAGCGCGACGGGAATGATGCAGTCGCTGACAACCACTAAGGCCATCAGCAAGAGGAGATAGCCTTAGGAGTTGTTCCTGGATGACAGGGAATTGAGCCAGTATCTACTGGGTGTGTCCAAGGCGAATGTCCTCTTAGCGTAATCGTGCGCGCATGTTACGCCAGCAATAACTGTGGCGTCAACACGCAACGGAACGCTGAAGGGCATTAATTGACCTTCAACGTATAAGGCTAGCAGATTATTACAAAATAGTGATATTTTTCTGAAAGTTACACACTTTCCAGCTTGGCATAGGCTGCCACCAGCCATTTGATCCCCTGCCCCTGGAACGCTACCTGCAAACGGCTGTGCTCGCCGCTGCCTTCCAGATTGACGATGGTGCCTTCGCCAAACTTCGAGTGGCGCACGCGCTGGCCCAGCTTGTAACCGGTGTCGGTTTCAGAGATTGGCGAGCCCATACGCTGATGACTGACCGGACGGCTGATGCTGGCGCGCAGGCGCACCTCTTCCACACACTCTTCCGGCAGTTCGCCGATAAAGCGCGACGGACGGTGATACACTTCTTTCCCGTACAGGCGGCGGGTTTCCGCGTAGGTCAGGGTCAGTTTCTGCATCGCACGGGTCACACCCACGTAGGCCAGACGACGCTCCTCTTCCAGACGCCCGCCTTCATCCAGCGACATCTGGCTCGGGAACATCCCCTCTTCCATCCCGACGATGAACACCTGCGGGAACTCCAGACCTTTCGCGGAGTGCAGGGTCATCAGCTGAACCGCATCCTGCCAGGTATCGGCCTGCCCTTCACCCGCCTCCAGCGCGGCGTGAGAGAGGAATGCCTGCAACGGCATCAGGTCTTCGTCTTCTTCGTTGTAGCTGAACTGGCGCGTTGCCGTCACCAGCTCCTCTAAGTTCTCAATACGGGTCTGGCCCTTCTCGCCTTTTTCCTGCTCGTACATGGTGCGCAGGCCGGAATCTTTGATTACCCGGTCAGTCTGGACGTGCAGCGGCATGTCGGCCGTTTCCTGCGCCAGCGCGTCGATTAACTCCAGGAAGCGCTGCAATGCGCTGGCGGCGCGCCCGGCGAGGGCTTTTTCCTGTAACAGCTCGCGGCATGCCTGCCATAGCGTGAGCTGACGATCGCGCGAGGCCTGACGCACCACGTCCAGCGTACGATCGCCGATGCCGCGCGTCGGCGTGTTCACCACGCGCTCAAACGCCGCATCGTCGTTACGGTTGGCAATCAGACGCAAATACGAGAGCGCATCTTTGATCTCCTGACGTTCGAAGAAGCGCATACCGCCATAAATGCGGTACGGCATGCTCACCTGTAACAGCGCCTCTTCCAGCACGCGCGACTGGGCGTTGCTGCGATAGAGAATGGCACACTGCTCCAGCGCACCGCCGTTCTCCTGCCAGGTTTTAATGCGGTTCACCACGAAGCGGGCTTCGTCGAGCTCGTTGAAGGCGCAGTAAATCGAAATCGGTTCGCCGTCGACGCCATCGGTCCACAGCTTTTTACCCAGGCGCCCGTTGTTGTTCTCAATCAGGGCGTTGGCCGCGCTCAGTATGTTGCTGGTAGAACGGTAGTTCTGCTCCAGACGGATGGTTTGCGCGCCGGGGAAATCGTTGAGAAAGCGCTGGATGTTCTCCACCTGCGCGCCGCGCCAGCCGTAGATAGACTGGTCGTCATCGCCCACGATCATCACCTTGCCGGTATCCCCGGCCAGCAGGCGGATCCACGCGTACTGAATGTTGTTGGTATCCTGGAATTCGTCCACCAGAATGTTGGTGAAGCGTTCACGGTAGTGTTGCAGGATATGTGGTTTGTTGAGCCACAGCTCGTGGGCGCGAAGCAGCAGTTCGGCGAAATCCACCAGACCGGCGCGATCGCACGCTTCCTGATAGGCCTTGTAGACGTTCTGCCAGGTCTGCTCAACCGGGTTACCGAAGCTTTGAATGTGGTGCGGACGCAGCCCTTCGTCTTTCTGACCGTTGATGTACCACATCGCCTGACGCGGCGGCCACTGCTTCTCGTCGAGGTTCATCGCCTTGATCAGGCGTTTCAGCAAGCGCAGCTGATCTTCGCTGTCGAGGATCTGGAAATCCTGCGGCAGGTTAGCGTCCATATGGTGCGCGCGCAGCAGACGGTGCGCCAGGCCGTGGAAGGTGCCAACCCACATGCCGCCCTGGCTGGTGCCCATTAGCTGTGCGATACGGTGGCGCATCTCCGCCGCCGCCTTGTTGGTGAACGTCACGGCCATAATCGAGTACGGCGAGCAGTTCTCCACGCTCTGTAGCCAGGCGATACGGTGAACCAGCACGCGCGTCTTACCACTGCCCGCTCCAGCCAGTACCAGCAGGTTTGTACGCGAGGCGGCAACCGCGTCACGCTGTTTGTCATTAAGGCTGTCGAGCAGGTAAGAAACGTCCATTGGCACCGTCACGTCATGTCGGGCGGGCAAATGTTTCCATTCGCCAAAACCCTGTTAATTTATACAGAACAATTGATGATTATATCAGCGTCGTGAGGGATGCCAACCGTGAAATTTCCACGTGCGGCAGAAGACGGCTATCCGGGGTAGTCATCAGATCGGCATTTTCCGGCTTGATCCAGCAGGCCTGCATGCCGCAGCGGATCGCCCCGGCGACGTCCGTGGTCAGGTCGTCGCCCACGTGCAGGATCTCACCGAGCGGCAAATCCAGTTTTTCCGCTGCCAGATGATACATATCGTTGAACGGCTTCGAGCGTCCGTGCGGACCCGCGCGCAGCACGAACTGAAAATAGTTCCCCAGACCAAACAGTTCAGGCTGAGCGTTGCCGTTGGTGATGGCCACCAGCGGCCACTTTTCAGCGAGCTTCGCCAGCGTGTCGTGGGTCTCCTGCGGCACATCGATGCGGCTGCGCCATTTGGCGAAATTTTCCATGGCCGCTTCGGCACCCATGGCCGCGTCCTGCGCGCTCAGGCCGGCATTGAGCATCGCCTGCTCAACCGCACGGCGGCGCCATTCGGTCACGTCATGGTAAATTTCCGGCTCGGTTTCCCGCAGGGACTGACGCAGCTTCTGGAACTCTTTGTTCTGGATCGCTTTCAGCGCAGGATGGTAGTTTTGCACAAACGCCAGCGACTCCTGCTCGGTACGCAGGATCACTGGGCGGTTGTCGTAAAGGGTGTCATCAAGATCAAACGTCAGGGCTGAGATCTGACCGAGTGGGCGGTAAAAACGCATTATTTCCCCCGTTTGGCGCGTGGATGCGCCGCGTCATACACCGAGGCAAGGTGTTGGAAGTCTAAGTGGGTATAGATTTGGGTAGTCGACAGATTCGCGTGACCAAGCAGCTCCTGTACGCCGCGCAGGTCGCCGCTTGATTCCAGCATGTGCGTCGCAAAGGAGTGGCGCAGCTTGTGGGGGTGAACGTGGCTGTTCAGCCCCTGCTTAATGCCCCACTCCGCAAAGCGCTTCTGCACGTTACGCGCCGAGATCCGCTTGCCGAGCTTCGACAGGAACAGCGCATCCTCTTCCGCGCCAAACAGACCGCGCAGATCCAGCCAGTGCTCAATCCAGGAAACCGCATTGCGGCCGATCGGCAGGCGGCGCTCTTTGCTGCCTTTGCCCATCACCCACACTTCGCCAGATTCCAGATCGAGGTGCTTTAAGTCGAGATTCACCAGCTCAGAGAGGCGCAGCCCGGCACCGTACATCACCTCCAGCATCGCACGGTCGCGCACGGCCAGCGGATCGTTGAGATCGATATCCAGCAGGCGGTTTACGTCGTCGACGTCGATATTTTTCGGCAGATGACGCGGGGCCTTTGGCGTGGCGATCCCTTTTGCCGGGTTGGCTTTCAGACCGCCCTTGCTGACCAGCCAGTCGAAGAAACTGCGCAGGGCAGAGAGCCGGAGCGCCAGGCTCGCCGGGCTTAAGTTTTTTTTACGGCTACGCACAACGAAGCCGCGAACCGTGGCGGCGTCACATTGTTGCCAGCTTTTCAGGCCGATTTCATCGGCAATCTGCATGATGGCATCAAGCTGACGCTGATAGTTGAGCAGCGTAATAGGGCTAAGCTGGCGTTCTACGCCAAGATAGCGCAGAAAACGGGTGACGTCAGTGGCGAGCAGTCCGTCCGTCATACGCGCTCAATCCAGCGCTCCAGCAGCTCAGGCAGCATCAGGGCGATCTCCTGCAACAGTTGCGTACCCTGCCCCTGTTCATAGTGATGCGCGTCGCGGCTGGTAAATAACATCACACCCAGGTCACCATCGCGCCCCATCAGCGACATCGCCACCGAGCCGATAGCTTTGGCTTCCGGCAGCACCACCAGCAGTTCTGGCCCGTTAAGCGGCCCCAGATAGTGGTGCTCATGGCCCAGACGCTGAATGCGCAGCGGCTCAAACGCCTGACGGCTCAGCGCCAGATGGGTAAACCCGGACGGCGCGCCAATGCGCCAGCGGTCGGGAAAGAGACGGATCGTCGCGCCTGCCAGCCCCAGCTCGCGCGCCCAGCGGTGGAAGCGGTTGAGGAACTCTTCGAGACTGTGCGCGGAAGCCAGACGCGCCTGAAGGTGCAGAAGACGATAGAACAGGCTTTCGTTATTGCTGGCCTGCTCCATCAGCAGCGTCATGTTCTCTTCGAGCTGATTGATGTGGTTGCGCGAGCGCGCCATGTGCCATTCAACCAGCGACACGGTCTCGCGAACCGGATGCGGCACGCGCATCCTTTCGACGACGCGTGCATTGCGGATAAAAAACTCAGGATTGTGCAGCAGGTAATCCACAACAGCGCTGTCATCCAGCTCCGTTACAGGTTCCCGCAGTTCTTCCCCTGGTTGCTTCATAGATGGATAAACCCGTCATAAACATGTGTCGCCGGGCCAGTCATGTACAGTGGATGACCCGCTCCTTTCCAGGCGATATCAAGACGCCCGCCCGGTAATTCCACGCGAACCTCTTCCGCCAGTAACCCCTGCGAGATACCGACGGCCACCGCCGCACAGGCACCGCTTCCGCAGGCCTGGGTTTCGCCCGCGCCGCGCTCGTAAACCCGCAGGCGAATGTGTTCACGCTTCACCACCTGCATGAAACCGATGTTCGCCCGCTCCGGGAAGCGCTCGTGGCTTTCCAGCACCGGGCCGAGCGTTTCAACCGCCGCAGTTTGCACATCATCTACCTGAATCACGCAGTGCGGGTTACCCATCGAGACGACGCCGCACAATACTGTCTGCTCGGCGGCACGCATAATATAGGTCTTTTCCGCTTTGTTGGCGCGAAACGGCACGGCAGCGGGTTCGAAGTTCGGCTCGCCCATGTTCACGCGCACCAGTTCGTCGTCGGTGACGCTGAGCACCATCCGGCCGTTGGCGGTGCTGACGCGGATATCGCGCTTGTTGGTCAGCCCTTTCAGCCGAACAAAGCGGGCAAAACAGCGCGCGCCGTTGCCGCACTGGGAAACTTCGCTGCCGTCGGCGTTAAAAATGCGATAGTGGAAGTCCAGGTCAGGATCGTAAGGCGGCTCCACCACCAGCAGCTGGTCAAACCCCACGCCCACGTGCCGATCCGCCAGACGACGGATCAGTTCCGGGGAGAAAAAGACATTCTGCGTTACCGCGTCGACGACCATAAAGTCGTTGCCAAGGCCATGCATTTTAGAGAACTGCATCATTTGCTCCATTGCGCGGGTACAGAACGTAATTGTCAGAGATTGACCTGAGTCGGGCCGCCGTTATTGCCGCGATCGTTGGTATCCGGCGTAGATGACTCGATACCACTTTGCACTGGTTTTGTCGGCGGTGGTGCGTTTTTATCCTCTGGCGGGAAGTACAGTGGTCCCTTCAGTCCACAGCCGGTCAGGCTAAACAGAGTGACAAGAACGGCAAGCGTTCGAAAGACGTTTTTCATGTAGAGGTTGCCCGTAAGTTCAAATCTGTTTCTATCATCGCAGGAGAAGACACAAAAGCAAGAGTTTGCCGCTTTCCTGCAACGGGAATTATTTAGCGTTATACTGCCGCCATCACGAAAAACAGGAATAAAACCATGAACGACAGTGAATTTCATCGCCTTGCCGATACCCTGTGGATGACCATCGAAGAGCGTATCGACGAGTGGGACGGCGACAGCGATATCGATTGTGAAATCAACGGAGGGATCCTGACCTTAAGCTTCGAAAACGGCAGCAAGATTATTATTAACCGTCAGGAGCCGCTTCACCAGGTGTGGCTGGCGGCGAAACAGGGCGGCTATCACTTTGATCTGAAAGGTGACGAGTGGGTCTGCGACCGCAGCGGCGAAACGTTCTGGGATCTGCTGGAGCAGGCGGCGACCGCGCAGGCGGGTGAGAACGTGAGTTTCAGGTAGTTTTGTTGCCCGGTGGCGGCTACGCCTTACCGGGCCTACAACGGCTCGAACCATAGTCCGGGTAAGCGTGAGCGCCAACCGCAACAGCAGCTCGGACCGTAGGCCGGGTAAGCGTTAGCGCCACCCGGCAACAGCGGCTCGGACCGTAGACCGGGTAAGCGTGAGCGCCAACCGGCGAAAAGGGTCAGGAGAAATACTGCTGCAACAGCGGCGCAGTTTCCTGGTTAGCGGGCACCGCAGGGGTAATCGCCTGCGTACGGAACGGGATCACCTGCGCTCGTCCATCCACATTCACAATCTGGTAGAACTGCGGCAGGTTGAAGTTGATAAAGCTTGAGCCGTAGGTAAAGCGATCGTGCGAGGATGAATAGAACCGGCTGACGTCGCGCACCAGCTCCTCTTTGCTGCCTTCACAGTGGTGATACACCTCGGCACGGTTGGTTTCATCCAGAATGTAGATATTAAACCCGGCGTTATCGCCCGACTCCTCGAAGAAGAACTGAATAATCCCTTCACTCGCAAAGCCATCCACCACCTGCGGCAGCTTAACGTGGTTGGTTTCCACCTGAACCGACAGGCCATGCAGTTTGTTGTGTGAAATCGCGCCGTAGAATTCAATGGCGTTCTCCAGCTTCTGCACCGACACGTTCAGGCGCTCAAAGAACAGCCCCCAGGTCTGGCCGGAGACGCGCAGCGCTTTAAAGCGTCCGGTTTCATTCCGGGTGCTGGAAAGACGCAATTCGATGCACTCAGACACCAGCTGCTGCACGCGGGTACGAATCAGGCCGCGAAGGTGCTGGCTGTAGCAGAACACCTCCACGCTGTCCGGCGGCGCGGCGTCCTGGTGCATCTTGCCGAGGATCGTTTTCAGCGCCTCGATCATCGCCTGCTCGCCGTTAAAGTGCAGGGTACGCACTTCGTTCCACGAGTTGCGGTACAGCAGATCCACGCTGCCCACCAGGCAGTTTTGCTGCTCACCGAAGCTAAAGACGTCCAGCTTACGGAAGTCAAAGTGAACCACCTGATTGCGGAAGGCCGCCGTCGGGTCGTATTCCAGGTTGACGATGATCGCCAGATGGCGAATCTCACACGGGCTGTAGAGCGCTTTTGGCGTCGGCGCAGGCAGACGCAGTGGGAAGTGGTGCGAGACATCAGCCACCATCTCCTGCAACTTGGCTAAATCGACCACCTCGTTGCCCTTGATAAACAACCGGGTGCGTGAGGTGAGAAGGCCGTTAAACCAGGCCCAGGCCACCAGCTTGTTAAGGTAGCGGTTATACTCCAGCGGCTGATGGCTGATGATCGAATCCATGCTTGGCGCACGGTTGTACAGATACCACCCGGTGCGGTTTGCGCGGCCCGGCGGCACGTAGATAAAGGTCAGATTCGGTTCAGACAGGTCAGGCGAAATCTGTGGGTTCACCAGCGTTACCTTGCCCGGCAACGCTTCAAACGCGGCGTACAGTTTACGGGTCAGCACCCCGATATCCTGTGGGCTGGCAGAAACGCTAAGGTTGTTACGGCGGGCAAAGCGGATCAGGTTGCGGTAGCTCTGCATCATCGCATCAAGCAGCTCGTTGTGCGCCTCGCGCACCTGATCGATTTTCCAGTTGGCGCGGTTGTCAAGCATGGCGAGACGCGCTTCGTCCCATCCCCACTCTTTGACTAACTGGCTGACCACTTCACGGCGCCAGCCAACGCAGGCGCGCTCGCGGCTCAGTTTTTCACAGACTTTGAGATAGAAACATCGACGCACCAGGTCAAGACGCGTAGCGTCATCAATGGCCGTCAGGTATTCGGTGACGCGTTCCAGCATCATGCAGTAGGCATCAAGCCCGTAGGAGACGATCTCCCCGTCGTGCAGACGCTGCTTAATATCTTTCGCCAGCAGACGCGGGGTGGGGTATTCCCAGGAGTAGGCTTCCAGCAGCAGGGTTTTCAGCACCGCTTTGTACGGTGAATCAATGCTCTTATAGAGCTGCCAGAGGCTTGCACCAAAGTACTCTTCGGCGGACAGGGAGCTCAGACCGCCCAGATCCAGCCACTCGTTTGGCGTCAGTACGCCCTGCGAGTAAAGCGACATGACGTAGTCGTCATAATTCTCTTCTTCATCGCACGGCACCATATTCCACAGAATACGTTTTCCGGCCAGGCGAACCGCAGTACGGTAAAACTCATCCAGCAACAGAATGTGCTGAGTCGAGCCGCAGTCTTCACCACCCAGACTGCCGCTTTCGTTATGGCGGAAACGGTTTTCATCAATCAGGAAGAAGCTCACTTCCACGCCGAGCGACGCCGCCCAGCTCTCCAGCAGACTGCATTTACGCTGCAACAGCTGGCGCTCTTCATTGTCGAGCCAGGACTGATGGCAGACCCAGATATCCAGGTCAGAAGAACAACTTTGCCCAACCGATGACGTGCTGCCCATGGAGTAAACCCCGGTAATCGGCAGCTCGCCTTTCGGCGAAACCTGCGGCGGCATACCACGGTAAAGCTCAAGTTCAGTCAGATAGTGCTGTTGGGTTTCATCAGGCGTGAAGAGGCAAATGCCCTGGGGAACGTTACCATCGAGGTAACCCGGCATTAGCGGATGGTGATAGTGCAACAATGTCGGCAGTAGACTGTATACCTGCTGGAAAGCAGGGCCCATGGCAGCAAGCGCGCGATCCACACGCAATTGATTGATGGCATCCAGTCTCTGTTTCAGAGTCTCAATATAGAGGTACAAGACGTATCGCCTGATGTTTCCGGGTGTCGCACGCCAGTCAAAACAGAACAAGCAGCGGACCCGCAGTATTTCAAAAAATAACCGTTACCCTTTTTCGCCTTGTTCTTTTCTGGTGGTACAGACGAAAAAATGGTCTAAAACGTGATCAATTTAACACCTTGCCGGTTGACCGTAAAGAAAGATGCGCTACATACAAGTGTAGCACCGTTCTGTACGTGTAAATTCCTGAATACGGCGGTGGCTGACGCGAACGCCGCCCTGTCCCTCTCACTCTTCATCAACCGTAAAACTGCCATCCGAGTGTCAACAATGTTAGGATGGTTAGCGATTGATAATGACGGTAACAAGCATGTTAGACAATGTTTTGAGAATTGCCACACGCCAAAGTCCTCTTGCGCTCTGGCAGGCACATTATGTTAAGCAGCGCCTGGAAGCCTGCCACACCGGATTACGCGTTGAGCTGGTGCCAATGGTCACGCGTGGCGATGTCATTCTTGATACGCCGCTGGCCAAAGTGGGCGGAAAGGGTCTGTTTGTCAAAGAGCTGGAACTGGCATTGCTTGAGAACCGCGCCGATATCGCCGTGCATTCGATGAAGGATGTGCCCGTTGAGTTCCCGGAAGGGCTGGGGCTGGTGACCATCTGCGAGCGCGAGGATCCGCGCGATGCGTTTGTCTCTAATCGCTATGACTCGCTTGATGCGTTGCCGGCAGGCAGCGTGGTCGGCACGTCAAGTTTACGCCGCCAGTGTCAGCTGGCTGAACGTCGCCCGGATCTGGTGATTCGCTCGCTGCGCGGGAACGTCGGCACACGCCTTGGCAAGCTGGATAACGGCGACTACGATGCCATTATTCTTGCGGTTGCGGGCCTGAAACGCCTGGGGCTGGAAGAACGTATTCGCGTGGCGTTGCCGCCGGAGCTGTCGCTCCCCGCCGTCGGCCAGGGTGCCGTCGGCATTGAGTGTCGTCTGGATGATGCGCGTACTCAGGCACTGCTCGCGCCGCTGAATCATGACGATACCGCCGTTCGCGTAAAAGCCGAGCGCGCGATGAATACTCGCCTCGAAGGAGGCTGTCAGGTGCCAATTGGCAGCTATGCTGAATTAACTGACGGTGAGCTGTGGCTGCGTGCGCTGGTTGGCGCGCCGGACGGCTCGCAGATGGTTCGCGGTGAACGTCGCGGCAAGCCGCGGGATGCCGAGGCGCTTGGCGTATCGCTGGCGGAAGAGCTGCTGAATAACGGCGCGCGTGAAATTCTGGCTGAGGTCTATAACGGAGAGCCCCCTGCATGAGCATACTTGTCACCCGCCCTTCTCCCGCAGGAGAGCAGTTAGTGAGCCGTCTGCGCGCACTGGGGCAGGTGGCCTGGAGTTTTCCGTTGATTGAATTCTCCCCCGGTCGCGAGCTGCCTACGCTCGCTGACCAGATGCGTGCCTTGCAGGAAGGTGATCTGCTCTTTGCGCTATCGCAGCATGCCGTGGAATTTGCCCATGCGCAGCTGCAACAGGAGGGCGTTAACTGGCCCCACGCACCCCGCTATTTCGCCATCGGGCGCACCACGGCGCTGGCCTTACATACCGCGAGCGGAATCGATGTTCGTTACCCGTTAGATCGGGAAATCAGCGAAGTCTTGCTACAATTACCTGAATTACAAACTATTGCCGGAAAGCGTGCGCTCATTTTGCGCGGCAACGGTGGTCGCGAACTGCTGGGCGAAACGCTGCGCGAACGCGGCGCAGACGTGAAGTTTGTGGAGTGCTATCAGCGCTGTGCGAAACACTATGATGGCGCGGAAGAAGCCATGCGCTGGCACGCGCGCGGCATTAATACGCTGGTGGTTACCAGCGGTGAAATGTTACAACAGCTTTGGTCGCTGATTCCGCTTTGGTATCGCGAAAACTGGTTACTCCGCTGTCGGCTTCTGGTCGTCAGCGAGCGTCTGGCGAACCACGCCCGGGAACTGGGCTGGCAGGATATTCGGATCGCTGATAACGCCGACAACGATGCGCTGCTGCGCGCATTACAATAACTCTCAAATGGGAAGCCATAATGACGGAACACGAAAAATCCTCCGCCGTGGTTGAAGAGACCAGGGAGACTGTGGACACCACGTCACAGCCAGAGACGACAGACAAAACCGTTGAGAAGAAAAACGGCAGCAATAAAACCAGCCTCACGCTGAGCGTGATTGCCATCGCGATTGCGCTGGCCGCAGGCGTGGGTCTCTACGGACTGGTGAAGAAACAAGGCACCAACCAGACGGCCACCAGCGACGCGCTGGTTAACCAAATCACCGCCCTACAGAAAGCGCAGGAGACGCAAAAAGCTGAGCTGGAAGGCGTGATCAAACAGCAGGCTGCCGCCCTCGCCGACGCGAACAGCAAACGTGAAGAGTTGACCAAACAGCTGAGCGAAGTGCAGGAGAAAGTCGCCACGATTTCGGGAACCGATGCCAAAACCTGGCTGCTCTCACAGGCCGATTTTCTGGTGAAGCTGGCCGGGCGCAAGCTCTGGAGCGATCAGGATGTCACCACCGCCGCCGCGCTGCTGAAAAGCGCCGACGCAAGCCTGGCCGATATGAACGATCCGAGCCTCATCAACGCACGCCGCGCTATTACGGAAGATATCGCCAGCCTGTCTGCGGTTTCTCAGGTCGACTACGACGGTATCATCCTTAAGGTAAATCAGCTCTCAAACCAGATTGATAACCTTCAGCTGGCCGATAACAACGACGATGACTCCCCGATGGATTCTGACGGCACCGAGCTGTCCAGCTCCCTGAGCGAATGGCGTATCAACCTGCAAAAGAGCTGGCAGAACTTTATGGACAGCTTTATTACCATTCGCCGCCGCGATGAAACCGCCGTGCCGCTGCTGGCACCGAACCAGGATGTCTATCTGCGCGAAAACATTCGCTCCCGCCTGCTGGTGGCTGCCCAGGCCGTACCACGTCACCAGGAAGAGACCTACAAACAGGCGCTGGATAACGTTTCAACGTGGGTACGTGCTTACTACGATACCAATGACGCAACCACGACCGCGTTCCTGGAGGATATCGACAAGCTGAGCCAGCAAAACATCACCATGAACGTGCCGGACAAGCTGGAAAGCCAGCCGATTCTGGAGAAGATCATGCAGACGCGCGTGCGTAACCTGTTGGCCCAGCCGGGCGTTCCGGCAGAGCGCCCGGCTGAAGCACCTGCCGCCGCGCCAGCGCCTGAAAGCGCGCCGCAAGGAGAGTGATGATGCTAAAAGTCTTCTTACTCTTCATCCTGCTGATCGCCGGAATTGTACTGGGGCCGATGCTCGCGGGTCACCAGGGTTACGTATTGATCCAGACCGATAACTACAACGTCGAAACCAGCGTGACAGGGCTGGTGATCATCCTGATCCTGGGTGTGGTCGTCCTGCTGGCAGTGGAATGGATCCTGCGTCGGATTTTCCGTACCGGGGTTCACACGCGCGGCTGGTTCGTTGGCCGTAAGCGCCGTCGCGCCCGTAAGCAGACCGAGCAAGCGTTGCTGAAGCTGGCCGAAGGCGACTATCAGCAGGTTGAAAAGCTGATGTCGAAAAATGCCGACCATGCAGAACAGCCGGTTGTTAACTATCTGCTGGCCGCTGAGGCGGCGCAACAGCGAGGCGATGAGGCCCGCGCCAATCAGCATCTTGAACGCGCATCTGAGCTCTCAACTAAGGATCCGATTCCGGTTGAGATCACCCGCGTTCGTCTGCAACTGGCGCGCAATGAAAACCATGCCGCACGTCACGGCGTTGACCGTCTGCTGGAAATCACCCCTCGTCATCCGGAAGTGCTGCGTCTTGCGGAGCAGGCATACATTCGGACCGGTGCCTGGGGTTCGCTGCTGGACATTATCCCTTCCATGGCGAAAGCCGACGTGGGCGATGATGAACATCGTGATGAACTTCAGCGTCTGGCCTGGATTGGCCTGATGGATCAGGCGCGCGCCGATCTTGGCAGCGACGGCCTGAAAACCTGGTGGAAAAACCAGAGCCGCAAAACGCGCCAGCAGGTTCCCCTTCAGGTGGCGATGGCAGAACATCTGATTGAGTGTGACGACCATGACACCGCGCAGGAGATCCTTCTCGACGGTCTCAAGCGACAGTATGATGACCGCCTGGTGATGGTCATCCCGCGTCTGAAAACCAACAATCCGGAACAAATAGAAAAAGCATTGCGCCAGCAGATCAAAACCGTGGGCGATCGTCCGCTGCTGTGGAGTACGCTGGGCCAGTCTTTGATGAAACACGGCGAGTGGCAGGAGGCGAGTCTCGCCTTCCGCGCAGCGCTGAAGCAACGCCCGGACGCATTTGATTACGCCTGGCTTGCTGATTCGCTGGACAAGCAGCACAAGCCGGAAGAGGCCGCAGCCATGCGGCGTGATGGGCTTCTGCTTACGCTACACAATAACGGAACGCAGCAGTAATTATCCAGGAGGCCAGATGGCCTCCTTTTTTGTACCCATAAAAAAACGCCTGCTATAAAAGCAGGCGTTAAAACAGGTCTGTAAGACAACATATTGGTGCTTCACTCAACGTTATGTCCATGGTGTTTGATGAGGCCGAAGCGACATCTGTCAGTGGACGATAAGCACCGTAAACGGCTCTGCGTCATTCCTGAGTTTATGAGGCCGTAGGGCGAACATAAGAGATGGAATGAGCATCTACACGCATATTATTGCATGTAATGTGCCAGGTTTACACGCATAACTTTTACATCGCGCAACATTTTAAGATAAAAGGAAATTATGTTGTTAAGAGCCGCCTTACGCCATACAAACTCGCGCTAAGGGCGGCAATCTGTCGTCACCAGGAGACAGGTTAAGAGAGAAAATAATAAATTCTTTATTATTAAAGGCTTATATGTCGCTGAATCGCGACAAGGATATAGAGTGTTGTCGGGGAATGGCTACAGGATGAAAAAGCGCAGAAAACAAAAAACCCCGCCGAAGCGGGGTTCAAAATTGGTCGGCGAGAGAGGATTCGAACCTCCGACCCACTGGTCCCAAACCAGTTGCGCTACCAAGCTGCGCTACTCGCCGATGTACTGCTTTTTTGAATTTTTAGTTCAACTCATTAAAAGTCGTGGTGCGAGGGGGGGGACTTGAACCCCCACGTCCGTAAGAACACTAACACCTGAAGCTAGCGCGTCTACCAATTCCGCCACCTTCGCAATTCACAACTCTTTCAATAATGGGGTGGCTAATGGGATTCGAACCCACGACAACTGGAATCACAATCCAGGGCTCTACCAACTGAGCTATAGCCACCACTGTATTCTTTCACGCGGTTCTGACTACTTCTCAGACCACCGCAGCTCTAGCGCCGGGACTAAAATGGCGCGCCCGACAGGATTCGAACCTGAGACCTCTGCCTCCGGAGGGCAGCGCTCTATCCAGCTGAGCTACGGGCGCTTAGCGCCGTTGCGGGGCTGGATATTACGTACCTCCGACCCCGCTGTCTAGTGCTTTTTTGAAAAAAATGCGCGTTTGGTTATGGTTTGCACATTTTGCCGCTTATTCCTCCACTTTATGGGCGGAGCCACGGCGACCCAGGCCAAAAAGTTTATAAGCAGCTGTGACGGCAGCCAGGAAGATCATCCCGACAAACAGCGACATGCGGGTATCTTCATTAAAGTACATTCCAATTAATACGCAAATCAGGAACGCCATCGTCAAATAGTTCGCATACGGGAACAGAATGGAACGGAATGGATGGCTGGCGATCGCTTCTTTGTGCGCCTGTCGGAAACGCAGCTGGCTAATCAAAATGACAAACCACGGTACCATCCCCGGCAGCACGCTGGCGCTATAAACATAAACAAACACGCGCTGCGGATTCGGGATGATGTAGTTCAGGCAAGAGCCAATCAGCAGAATCACAATCGACACCGCTACGCCCGCCACCGGTACACCCACGCGGGAGACTTTACCCATCACCGCCGGCAGCTGTTTGTTTTGCGAGAGCGCGTAAAGCATACGCCCACAACTGTACATTCCGCTGTTACAGCCGGAGAGCGCCGCCGTCAGCACCACAAAGTTGATAATGGCGGCTGCCGCCGTGATGCCAATCTTAGCGAAGGTTAAGACAAACGGGCTGCCGGTGGTGCCGATCTCGTTCCATGGGAAAATGGTCACGATAACGAAGATCGCGCCCACATAGAAAATCAGGATACGCCACAGTACCTTGCCTACCGCGCTACGCAGCGTGACCTGCGGGTTTTTCGCCTCACCAGCGGTAATGCCGATCAGCTCAACGCCCTGATAGGAGGCGACAACGATACAGAGCGCCGTCAGAAAGCCCTTCCAGCCGCCCGCAAAGAAGCCGCCGTGCCCGGTCAGGTTACCAAAACCGATAGCGTGCCCGCCGTTACCGAAGCCAAAGAAGATGACCCCAAGGCCAACGACAATCATCACGATGATGGTGGTGACTTTGATCATCGCAAACCAGAACTCGATTTCGCCGTAAAGACGAACGGCGGCAAGGTTCGCCAGCGCCACCAGCCCTACGGCAATAAGCGCGGGTATCCACTGGGCCATCTCCGGGAACCAGAACTGCACGTAGACCCCGATGGCGGTGATCTCCGAAATCCCCACGGCCATCCACATAAACCAGTACGACCAGGCCGTGAGATAACCAAAGAACGGGCTCATATACCGGTGGGCGTAAACGGCGAAAGAGCCCGTCACCGGCTCCAGAAACAGCATTTCGCCCATTGAGCGCATGATGAAGAAGACGAACAGTCCGGCAATAATATACGCCAGCAGGACGGAAGGCCCCGCCCACTTCAGCGTGCTTGCCGAGCCCATAAACAGGCCAACGCCGATAGTCCCGCCCAGCGCGATCAGTTCAATATGTCGAGCTTCCAGCCCACGCTGAAGCTCCGGTTTTTTCTCTGCCATAATTCCTCGGTTGTGTTTGCTGTTTCCCGACTTGTTGCCGGGTATTGTTTTGAGGGGTACTGAAATACGGAGCGAATGGTTTCTTAAATTCTGGCAAATGGCAAACAATGCATTAAAAAAATGAATGCATTGCACATAAACTCAGCAGTTTTGCGGGGGGCGTTGCAGCGCGAACAGCAGATCGCGCTGCATATTGATTACATTTTCCCGGTGTAGTGCCAGGCGAGGTAGCGCAGAAGGCGAATCTGTCGTTTTATACGCGTCGGTTGGGAGAGCAGGCGGTAGAGCCACTCCAGCCCCAGGTTTTGCCAGACTTTGGGCGCACGCTTAACGTGGCCGGTAAAGACGTCGTAGGTGCCGCCAACGCCCATATAAAGCGCATCCGGGCTGACCAGACGGCAATCGCGCATCAGTATTTCCTGGCGCGGCGACCCCATAGCGACAGTGACAATTTTCGCCCCGCTGTCGCGCACGCGCTCATATAACGCCAGGCGATCTTCCGGCCTGAAATAGCCATCCTGGCTGCCCACTATGTTAACATTCCACTGGTTACGCAGCTTTTGTTCGGTCTGCGCCAGCACCTCTGGCTTGCCGCCGATCAAAAATACCGGCGTGCCTTCAGCGCCTGCGCGCTCCATAAGCCGCTCCCAAAGGTCAGCACCCGCCACGCGAGACACATTAGCGTCTGGAAACTTTTTACGAATTGAACGCACCACGCTAATACCGTCTGCGTATTTAAACTCCGCGGCTTCAATCAGGCTTTTCACTTCCACATTATCTTCAACCGCCAGCATTTTTTCTGCGTTGATGGCCACCAGCGTGCCCGACTTCATCTGCCCGTCCGCGAACAGAAAATCCAGCGCGTGCTGCATGTCACGCCAGCCAATCAGCTGTAGCCCGCGCAGCGCATAACGCGGGGCTGAAGTTGTATCCGTCATGATAATCCCTACTCAGACTTGCGACAGCGTTGTGCTGCCCTGTGGCTCACGTCTGTGCACAAGCCCTGCACTGTCAAACAACCAGTACAGCAGTTTTGCCAGCAGCAGACAGAGTCCGAAAACGACCATAAAGAACACCACGCGTGAGACGAATGAATCCAGCCCCTCGCGCGCCAGAACGATCATATTGAAAATGGCACCGAAACAGAAACTGTGCAAAACAGCGGCTTTGTAGCGGTTGGTCTCTTCGTTACCCAGCGTATATAGCCAGTCGAACCATTTTATTATCAGCCCTACCGCGATCGCGCCAGGCAGGATAAACCACGTTCCGCCCATCACTACCAGCGAGCCAATCAGGGTTGGGGAAATCGCCAGACCCGAATGGTTGTTCAGCACTTCCCAGGTGAAGTAGTTCGCCGTGTTCAGGACAATGCCGGGACGATCGGGCCACAGCCACGTCGGTATAAAGACATAGAAATCGCGAACAATCGGCGCCAGCCCCTGGAATTCGATTTTGTCGTAGTTTTGCAGCAGTAATGCCAGGTTTTCCCACGGCGAGAAGGTGTCGCGCGTCAGATACAGGAAGGTGTAAAACGCTTCGTCGCCGGCCACGTTCAGCCCGTAGCGCTTCAGCGCAAGCCAGAACATCCCCACAATGCCAAAGACGCCTGCCGCCGCCAGCATCCACAGCGAGATCCAGCCGCGAATAATGCCGATAAACAGGAAAATCGCGAAGGCGATAATGATGTTGGCGCGGGTGCCGCCGACGATCATGTAGGTCAGAATGCCAAATGCGACGGTGCTGACCAGGAAGAATAGCCAGGCTTTGCTGTCCTGACGCAGGAAAAAGACCACCAGCATCGCCGGGATAAAGAAATAGAAGAAACGCTTGAGCGCGACGCCGGAGACTTCGGCGGAGAAAATCTGGCTATAGGACTGCAACTTAAACAGTAAAAAGCCGTTATGCATGAAGAAAATCGCCACGCTAACGAGGGCGATAGTCATCAGCATAACCCACGTCAGATGGGTTTCTACCCGGTTCATGGTAAACAGCGGACGACGAGGGGTGGTGTCTTTTGCCGCTCGCAGGCGCGTTTTATAAGTGACGTAGTACACCGCGTAGAAGCAGGTCGCAGAGAGCAGCGCCTGCAACAAGATTTCCGGCGGCGCGACGCCAACATCAAAGCGGAACACGAGGATGCTGGTCAGCGGGAAGCCAAAGAAAAAGGTCAGCAAAAACAGCAGCGAGAAGAATACGTTGAAGTTAAAACGTACCCGCCGGAATTCAAACCAGGTGAGCGTGGCGATAAACAGCGTGCTCAGCAGCCAGACCACCAGCAAGCCGCTAAACTGCAACTGGCTCATGCGTTGTCTCCTGAAGCAATACGCAGCGCGCGGTGCCACGGCGTGAGGTAGTTCGGGCTGAAAAAGCCGATGCTATTTTTATCCACCAGCGTGAGCTGACGCTGCGCTTCCCGTACCACCTCGACATTAAGCGTGTCAGAGGTAAACAGCACCGGAATATGCTGCTCGGCCATGTCCTGCCAGAACGGGTTTTCGCGGTTGAGCACGCAGGGTACGCCCGCCTGAATCAGCAGACACAGCGTGCCAATCCCCTGCTGACGGGCAAAGATGAAATAGCCCAAATCGCATTTTCGCAGCAGCGCGAGATAGTCATCAAATTCCAGCTTATCGCTGAGAATGTGCAGGTTTTCTGCGCTAAACAGCGCAAGCCCCTGCTGGCGAACTTCATCGATGTAGGCGTCGTTATTGGCGGGATAGCCCATCGGCACCACCACGTTCACCGTGTCGCCAAACTGCTGATGCACCGCCCTCAGCGCCGCGACATGCTCGTTACTGCGATCGCCGGAATTCCCCACCAGGATGGTCAGCTTGCCCTCTCGAACCGTGTCATTCGCCATGGTGTTCAGCGCCGGATCCATACGGGTCGGGAAATAGAGCAGCTCCCCGCGAACCTTCGGGTGCTGTTTAGCAAAATAGTTGAGATCGCCTCGGGTAGCAAAAACGCAGCCCACGCGCGCCTGCGCCAGACGACGCAGCGGATAGAAAAGTCGGAACTTCCAGCCACGGGAGACTTCGTAGAGATCCGCTCCCCAGATATGCCAGCTGAACTGAGAAGGTTTGATCCCGCCGCTTAACAGCGCCAGCCACAGTCCGGTATTGAACTGTCCATGGAAGAAGAAACGTTGGCTTCGATCCGCTTTGGCTTTAGCAACCACGGCCTTCGTCAGCGCCGCTTTGTCTGGCCAGAAGGTGATATGCAATGCCGGACACGCCGCGCTCAGGCCACTGTCGCGTCCAACGACCATAAACTCACGCGCATCGGGCGTGCCGGATGCCAGTTCATCGTTGAAGAACCGCAGAACGGTCTGGTTATGATGCGGGATATCCGATCCCAGTATGTGTATCAGTGCAGTCATGCGCGTTTACGCCAAAGTAAAAATACGCCGCAACAGGCAGCGAAATAAACGATATAAGTTGCCATATAGGCCTGCGCCGCCCCCAGCGCACCGTGGGTGGGGATCAGCCAGTGAGAAAATGCCGTTAGCAGCGCAAACTGGCCGATCTCTGCCAGGATATACAACCGCAGCGAAGCCTTCGCAATCACCAGATAGCCGAAAACGTATGCCCCCACTTTCAGCACATCGCCGACCAGTTGCCAGGCAAACAGATCGCGCATGGCGGTAAACTTCGCTGAAAACAGCAGCCAGATGGCGAAATCACGCAGTAACCACACGGTAAAGCTGGCGATCGCAACGGCCGGCAACACGAAACGCAGGGCGCGAAAAATCTCGCGGGTAATATCCTGCCTGGACGTCAGGCGCGATAAGGTTGGCAGCAAATAGACGCTAAAGGAAGCCGTAATAAATTGGAGGTAAGCATCTGAAATGCTGCTTACGCCCTGCCAGATCCCCACTTCATCCCAGCTGTAATGCGCTGCCAGCAGGTTTCGCATCATCACGTAAGCCACGGGAAGCGTTACCGAAGTGATGAGCGCCATCAGGGTAAACTTTCCTAGCTGCCCCGCCAGCATCTTGTCCCACTGCGGTTTCAGGTAACTCAGCGGGACATTGCCTCTGCGCATCAGCATAAACGCTGCCGGAACGACAACGAGCGCAGGCACCAGCGCCAGCCCCAGCAGCGCGCCTTCATAGCCGCCCAGCCGATAGCAGAAGTAGTAGGCGATAACGCCGATAATGCTGCCGAGGATTAGCGCCAGCGCATTCCCGGCGGCATCACGGAAGCCTTTCATCAGCGCCAGCAGCAGGTTCGCCCAGGCGATCCCCATCTGAACGAACGCCACCAGGCGCACCAGTCCCTGATAGTGCGTGTGTCCGAACAGTCCCTGACTAACAGGTGCCGCCGCCAGCAAAAAGACGATGGCCAGCAACGTAGAGAAGCCCAGCACCATAGCAGAGGAGGTGCCCACCACCGTGCGAAGCTTTTCGGCATCGTCATGATGCTGCGCGACGTATTTGGTGACGCCATTGAATATCCCGGCACCTGCCAGCACGCCAAGCACCGTGACCAGCTGGCGGAAGTTCCCTGCCAGCCCAACGCCTGACGGACCAAATGAGACGGCCAGCAGCTTGACGACCAGTAACCCGGCGCCAATTTTTACTAGCGTGGACGCTGCCGTCCACACCGACGCTTTTGCCAGAGACATATCAGGCGAAATAACTCAGAAGCGAATTGATCACCGTACGCTGGTTCACCGGCGCGAGGTTGTAGAACAGGGGCAGGCGGAGCAGACGTTCGCTCTCTTTGGTGGTGTAGCGGTCTTCACCGGCAAACATCCCGAAGGCTTCGCCAGCCGGGCTGGAGTGCAGCGGAATATAGTGGAATACCGCCATAATTTCCGCCTCCTTCAGCCAGGCAATCAGCTTGCTGCGATCGTCGTTATCGCGCAGCTTGATATAGAACATGTGGGCGTTGTGGATGCAGTCTGCCGGAATGGTCGGCAGTTCAATACGTCCGGCTTTAGCCAGCGGCTCCAGCGCGTCGTAGTAGGTTTGCCACAGGGAGAGGCGTTGCAGATTGATTCGCTCTGCCGCTTCCAGCTGCGCCCAGAGATACGCGGCCTGCAAGTCCGCCATCAGGTAGCTTGAGCCGATATCGCGCCAGGTGTATTTATCCACCTGACCGCGGAAGAACTGGCTGCGGTTGGTCCCTTTTTCACGGATCACTTCCGCACGCTCCACAAGGGCACGATCGTTAATCAGCGTCGCGCCGCCTTCGCCGCCTGCGGTGTAGTTTTTGGTTTCGTGGAAGCTAAAGCAGCCGATATGACCGATGGTTCCCAGCGCGCGACCTTTGTAGGTGGACATCACGCCCTGCGCGGCGTCTTCCACCACGAACAGGTTGTGCTTTTTGGCGATGGCCATGATGGTGTCCATTTCACAGGCCACGCCCGCGTAATGCACCGGAACAATCGCCCGCGTTTTGTCGGTGATCGCCGCTTCAATCAGCGTTTCGTCGATGTTCATGGTATCCGGACGGATATCCACAAACACGATTTTCGCCCCGCGCAGGACAAACGCGTTCGCCGTGGAGACGAAGGTGTAGCTCGGCATGATCACTTCATCGCCGGGCTGAATATCCAGCAGCAGCGCGGCCATTTCGAGCGATGCGGTGCAGGACGGCGTCAGCAGCACCTTGGCACTGTGAAAACGTTGCTCCATCCACTGCTGGCAGCGACGGGTAAAACCACCGTCGCCACAGAGCTTGCCGCTGCCCATAGCCGACTGCATGTAATCAAGTTCAGTGCCCACAACGGGAGGCGCGTTAAATGGAATCATCTTGTCACCTGTATAACCAGTAGGCGGTGGCGTCAATGCTGGCACCACTCGCAATATAACGTTTAAGCGCAGCGGTGTTGCCCATCTGGGTTGCGACCCGCAGCGTCGATACCTGTTGTTGCTCCGCCCAGTGCAGCGCCGCCTGCATGAGTTTTTCGCCCATGCCGCGCCCGGCTAACAAACCGATGCGCGCCTCTTGCTCGTTGAGCCTGCGAAGCGAAACAAAACCCTGAATCTGCCCACCGGCAGTACGGAACACCAGACAGACGTGGTCAAACGTGCCTTTAACCGCATTCTCTATCCACCGAGCATAAAAGCGGCCGCTGTCATCGGGCGCATACCAGGGCGCCCGGAAACGGCTTTGAGCGAAAGCCAGCGCCGCCATCTTGCGCAGCGCGGGGATATCCTGCTCCGTTGCAATTTCCGCGCCCGGTGAGCCGTGGCGGGCCACGGTAACAGAGAGATCAACCTCGCCCTCGACCAGCCGGAATCCGTGCTGCTGGAGCGCGTCCAGCAGATCGGCGCGGTCCGCCGGGATCTTAGCCTGTACGCGCTGCCAGGCGCTGAAGTCTGCGTCCTGCAACGCAGGAGCGTTATCGCGCAGACGCACTATCGCTGAGGGGAGCGAAAAAAATACGCTTTCCCACTCAAGGGACTCCAGCACGCCGTTGAGAGTAATCAACGCCAAACGCCCTTAGTATCAACAATATACTGCTGACGCACGGCATCAGCGGAGACCGCTTTAAACGCATTGTGATCCACCAGCAGCACCAGCACATCCGCCGTCGCCAGCGCGTCATCCAGTGCGGTAAGGGTGCAGTGACCGGCAAGTTTTGCCGGCAACGCATGAATATTCGGCTCAACCACCAGCGTTTCACCGCTGTGCCAGGCTGCGATCGTTTCGGCAATTTCCATTGCCGGGCTTTCGCGAAGATCGTCAATATTCGGTTTGAATGCCAGACCAAAGCAGGCAATTTTCAGCTCACTGGCACGTTTGCCGCTGTCCGCGAGGCAATCCGCCACCGTGGCTTTCACCTGGTTGATAACCCAGTGCGGTTTGTGGTCGTTTACTTCGCGCGCGGTGCGAATCAGGCGTGCCTGTTCCGGATTCTGCGCCACGATAAACCACGGATCGACCGCGATACAGTGCCCACCCACACCCGGCCCCGGCTGAAGGATGTTCACGCGTGGGTGACGATTGGCAAGGCGAACAAGTTCCCAGACGTTAATCCCCTGATCGGCGCAAATCAACGACAGTTCATTCGCAAATGCAATGTTAACATCGCGGAAGCTGTTTTCGGTCAGTTTGCACATCTCGGCGGTGCGGGAGTTGGTCACCACGCATTCGCCTTCAAGGAAGATTTTATACAGCTCGCTGGCGCGCGCGGAGCAGACAGGGGTCATGCCGCCAATCACGCGGTCATTTTTAATCAGTTCCACCATCACCTGGCCTGGCAGTACGCGCTCAGGGCAGTAGGCGATGTTGATATCGGCCTGGTCGCCCACCTGCTGGGGGAAGCTGAGATCGGGACGCGCCTCGGCCAGCCACTGTGCCATCTGCTCGGTTGCCCCAACAGGTGAAGTGGACTCAAGAATAACCAGTGCCCCTTTCTTCAGCACAGGCGCAATGGATTTTGCCGCCGCCTCGACGTAAACCATGTCAGGTTCATGATCGCCTTTAAAGGGCGTAGGCACCGCAATCAGGTACGCATCGGCTTCTACCGGCGTGGTGCTGGCGCGCAGGAAGCCACCGTCCACCGCCTTTTTCACCACACGATCGAGATCGGGCTCCACGATATGAATTTCGCCACGGTTGATGGTTTCTACCGCGTGCGCGTTGATATCTACGCCAATAACCTGCTTTTGACGAGAGGCAAAGGCCGCCGCAGTAGGCAGCCCGATATAGCCGAGACCAACAACAGAGATGGTAGTAAAACTCATAGCGTTACCCGATTGTGTTTAAGTGCGTGCAAAATACGTCCACAAGCCTGCCCGTCCCCGTACGGGTTATGGGCACGGCTCATCGCCTGATACTCTTCTTCGTCATGCAGTAAGCGCGTGACCTCTTCGACAATACGACGCGGATCCGTTCCCACCAGACGCACGGTACCGGCAGTGACCGCTTCCGGACGTTCAGTGGTTTCGCGCATCACCAGTACCGGCTTACCGAGGGAAGGCGCCTCTTCCTGAATGCCGCCAGAATCGGTCAGGATCAGCCAGGCGTGGTTCATCAGCCAGACAAATGGCAGATAGTCCTGCGGCTCTATCAGGAGCACGTTTTCCACGTGGCCCAGGATACGGTTGACCGGTTCGCTGACGTTAGGGTTAAGGTGCACCGGATAGACAATCTGCACATCCTCATTCTGCGCGGCGATTTCAGCCAGCGCGTGGCAGATTTGCTCAAAGCCACGGCCAAAACTTTCGCGGCGGTGTCCCGTCACCAGAATCGTTTTCTTGCCGTTGTTCAGGAACGGATAGCGCGCAGCGAGTTCTGCCTGAAGCTCGCTGTTAGCCAGCACGCGGTCACGCACCCAAATCAGCGCATCAATGACCGTATTGCCGGTAACGAAGATTTTGCTGTCGCTGATATTTTCGCGCAGCAGGTTCTGACGTGAGTTCTCGGTTGGCGCAAAATGGTACATCGCCAGGTGACCGGTGAGCGTTCGGTTGGCCTCTTCCGGCCACGGGGAATAAAGATTGCCGGTACGCAGTCCCGCTTCGACATGGCCAACAGGGATACGCTGATAGAACGCGGCCAGGCTGGTCGCCACGGTGGTGGTGGTGTCGCCGTGCACCAGCACTACATCCGGCTTGAACGACTCCAGAATAGGCTTTAATTCTTGCAGAATACGGCAGGTGATTTCCGTCAGTCCCTGTCCCGGTTTCATTATATTGAGATCGTAATCCGGGACGATAGAAAAGAGGGTTAAGACCTGATCGAGCATCTCACGGTGCTGGGCAGTCACGCACACTTTCGCTTCAATATCAGGATCTCTGGCCAGCGCATGAACCAGAGGCGCCATCTTGATGGCCTCCGGCCTGGTGCCAAATACGGTTAGTACTTTCACATCGATTCTCTTCGATTAGACGATGAAGGCCGCAGCCTTCATCGTAGACGGCGTTCTTAGTTTGTGCGGCGACGCAATAACGCTACGCCAGCGCCAGTCAGTGCGCCCACAATCCCCCACATGATCATCAGGAATGCGCGACGCGGACTATCGCGTTTTACAGGCTCTTCAGGCGTTCTTAAATAACGATAGGTCTGAAAACGCGGGTCCAGCGTTGGACCGACGTTGAGCGTATTGAGCATGGCGCGGTTTTGGTCGTAATCAAGGTCAAAGTCAGGGCCAACGGCCTGGATATTTTCCAGACGTGCCTGAAGCATTGGGCGACCAAGAAGGAACATTTCTGAATCAGGGAGTTCGTCAGCCGGAACATCCGTTTCGCTACGGGAAATATTGTGCTGTTCCGCAATCTTCAGCGCCTGCTCAATATTATGCACGCGACGGGCGAAGATGGCCTTAGCGACCTCTTCCTGACGTTTGACCTGCGCTTTCATCTGGATAGTTCGCGCAGCCCAGGCGCCTTTCAGCTCGTCATTCAGATGACTGGCCGCACGCTGGCTGGCAAAAGCAACGTACTGACGCAACAGGTTATTGGCGTCAGGCGCCGTTTCCGCAATCAGCTTCACGCTGTCGCTAACGTTACGGAGCACATCGCCAGGCATAAACTGAATGTTGTTGATTAAATCATCCAGCAGCGCGGCATCCGCTTTGCTGTTACCGACCATACGCTGCTTGTAGTAGTCTGTCTGGGACCAGAAATCGCGACGTGTATCCCACGACGCCAGCTGCATCACAAACTCTTTGTAGGACTCATCCATCACCGAGGCCTGATCCGGGGTCGCCAGATTGGCCTTGATATCAAGATTACGCAGGAATTGCTGCTGGGAGTAGTAGCCTCCAAGCATATTCACCGTTGGTCGGTCTGTGATCGCCGTGGCGCTCCACTCTTGTTTCGCAAAGAAGGTGTAGGCAAGCGCTAACAGCGCGAACCCCAGGCCAATCCCCACAATCCACAGTTTGCCCTGCCATAACACTCGAAACAAACCACGAATATCCAGCTCGTTCTCAGTGCCCACTGATTTCGCTCCCGCCAACGGTTGAGTCATCATAGTCCCGGTTTTACTTAGTTAATGTTGTGTTTTTGCCACTGTTCCGACGCATCCTGCGTTTTAAACGTTTAATAAAACGCGCGACTTTCCATGCACGCTTGATGCAGTAACCGTACATGAAAAATGCTAGCAAGAATAATACCAACATTACCCATTCAGGAATGAAATGAGCGTATTCCGCTGCAACGCCAATCGCAGCCAGAATAGCAGCCGCTAGCGTAATCAGCACAAACGCCTGACGAGACGTGAAGCCGGCGCGCATAATCAGATGATGAATATGCTGCCGATCGGGAGAAAACGGGCTCATCCCTTTACGTAGACGACGGTACATAATAGCGACCATGTCCATCAGCGGGATGGCGATAATCCAGAGAGCCGTTACCGGGCTGATAGGGTGCGTTTTACCCTGTGTGGTCTCCAGCAGGACCCAGATCACCGTAAAGCCAATCAGGGTACTGCCCGCATCGCCCATAAAGACTTTATAGCGACGCCCTAACACACCCAGGTTCAGGCAGATATAAGGCAGAATGGCGGCAATCATGGCAAAGCACCACATTGACAAGCTGTACTGGCCGTCAAACCATAAAATGATGCCGATTGCGCCAAACGAAACAGAGGACAGCCCACCGAGCAGACCGTCTATGCCATCAACCATGTTAAAGGCGTTGATAGCCGCCCACACGGCAAACAGCGTGAGGAAGAAGCCGAACGGCCCAAGCACCAGCTCCCAGGGACCAAACACGTAGCCCAGGCTTCTGAGATAGAGGCCGCCCACCACCATCATAATGATGCCAATGGCCGCCTGCACCGTCGCGCGGAACTTCACGCTGATATCAAAACGATCATCAAGGGCGCCGACCAGTACCAGCACACCGGCACATGCCAGGTAGAGTGCGGCATGGGGGATATAGTAATCCGCGATCCCGAATGTGAAACAGATGCCTGCGTATACCGAAATGCCGCCCACCAGCGGAATAAGCCCCTGATGACGTTTACGGAAATTCGGTTTGTCCACTAACCCAATTCTTTTTGCTACCTTGCGCGCAATGAACAAAAAACAGGTTGTGAATAAAAAAATACTGATCAGCTCAGTTACTGCAGTGAGTAGATTCACAATGGATTGCTCTCAACAAATGTTAGTCCCGGAAGTATAACCATGAAGCCTCTGCCTCAGAAGGATTAAAGAAGGCTTATCACAACTCCCTTTGTATGTTTTTCAATCAATTATTTCTTTGACTGTGCAAACCTTCTTATTGTCGCACCGACCGGTCAAAATTGGGAGTGTGTGGTAATAGCGTATAGTCCATAAATAAAAAACGCCACGTAAAAACGTGGCGTTTACTGGGATTATTTGCGTTACGAGCGTTTCATCATGTCGAAGAAATCGTCGTTCGTTTTAGTCATCGCCAGTTTGTTAATGAGGAATTCCATTGCGTCGATTTCGCCCATTGGATGGATGATTTTGCGCAGGATCCACATTTTCTGCAGCTCTTCCTGAGTGGTAAGCAGCTCTTCTTTACGGGTACCGGAACGGTTGTAGTCGATCGCCGGGAAGACGCGTTTTTCTGCGATTTTACGAGAAAGGTGCAGTTCCATGTTGCCTGTACCTTTAAACTCTTCGTAGATAACTTCGTCCATTTTGGAGCCGGTATCGATCAGCGCCGTCGCGATAATGGTCAGGCTACCGCCCTCTTCCACGTTACGCGCCGCACCGAAGAAACGCTTCGGACGATGCAGGGCGTTGGCATCCACACCACCGGTCAGTACTTTACCGGAAGCCGGCACCACGGTGTTGTAGGCACGCGCCAGACGGGTAATGGAATCGAGCAGGATGATCACGTCTTTCTTGTGCTCAACCAGGCGTTTCGCCTTCTCGATAACCATTTCCGCAACCTGAACGTGGCGGGAAGCAGGCTCGTCGAAGGTTGACGCAACCACTTCCCCTTTCACCAGACGCTGCATCTCGGTCACTTCTTCCGGACGTTCGTCAATCAGCAGCACCATCAGCACACAGTCTGGATGGTTGTAAGCAATGCTCTGCGCGATGTTTTGCAGCAGCATGGTTTTACCGGCTTTTGGCGGCGCCACAATCAGACCACGCTGGCCACGACCAATTGGCGATGCCAGATCCAGCACACGAGCGGTTAAGTCTTCAGTAGACCCGTTACCACGCTCCATACGCAGACGAGAGTTCGCGTGCAGCGGCGTTAAGTTCTCGAACAGGATCTTATTGCGGGAGTTTTCCGGTTTGTCGTAGTTGACTTCATTAACCTTCAACAGCGCAAAGTAGCGTTCACCCTCTTTTGGAGGACGAATCTTACCTGAAATGGTGTCACCAGTGCGGAGGTTGAAACGGCGGATTTGGCTAGGGGATACGTAGATGTCGTCAGGGCCGGCGAGGTAGGAGCTGTCTGCAGAGCGGAGGAAACCAAATCCGTCTTGCAGTATCTCCAGCACACCGTCGCCAAAGATATCTTCGCCACTCTTAGCGTGTTGCTTCAGGATGGCGAAAATGATGTCCTGCTTGCGCATACGAGCCTGGTTTTCCAGTCCCATATTTTCGCCGAGAGTGATCAGCTCAGAAACCGGCGTATTCTTTAATTCGGTAAGATTCATAATGGTGTGGGTTCTTAAACTCGGGGTGATTCTCGAACTTAATGTTGTGAATGGTATGGCAGGGTCATCCATGCCTGTTTAGCGGCCATCACCTCATGTCTGTTCGCTGTCTGGTCACAGGGAAAGAACGCAGAACTGAAACGACAAGACGGATTGAGTGACAAGCCCGGAATCTAACAACTTCACGCACTGTTTAAGTTAACAACGGGAAGTATCGGGTAAAACAAGATTCAAACAACAAGATATGTTTAAAACGTAGTCATAGCTAACTTAGCACGACTAAAGCCGGGCGTCCAGAGCTCACCATTAATTAGGCGCTCTGGACGCTCAGCGGAGAAACCTTACGCCAGGTTAGCGTCCAGGAACTCTTTCAGTTGACCTTTGGACAGTGCGCCCACTTTGGTCGCCGCCACGTCACCGTTCTTGAACAGCAGCAGGGTCGGGATGCCACGGATACCGTATTTTGGCGCGGTGCCCGGGTTCTGGTCGATATTCAGCTTGGCAACGGTCAGTTTGCCCTGATATTCGTCAGCGATTTCATCCAGAATCGGAGCGATCATTTTGCAAGGACCACACCATTCAGCCCAGAAATCAACGAGGATCAGCCCGTCAGCTTTAAGTACGTCCGTGTCAAAACTGTCGTCAGTCAGGTGAATAATTTTATCGCTCATATATAACTCCACAGGAATAAGCCTGGTACGTTGGTTTTGTCTCCACCAACGACGTGTTGATGTCGCATTAACCAACTAAAGGTTGACTTTATTTCACCGGATACGCTTTCGTAAAGCAATAGTAAGCTGATATTCTACCACACTATGAGCAAAACACATTTAACAGAACAGAAGTTTTCCGACTTCGCCCTGCACCCAAAGGTGATCGAAGCCCTTGAAACTAAAGGGTTTCATAACTGCACGCCCATTCAGGCTCTCGCCCTGCCGCTGACGCTGGCCGGTCGTGATGTTGCAGGGCAGGCGCAAACCGGTACTGGCAAAACGATGGCGTTTTTAACGTCAACGTTTCATTATTTACTTTCTCACCCAGCGATTGCAGACCGCAAAGTTAACCAGCCGCGCGCGCTAATTATGGCCCCGACGCGAGAACTGGCGGTACAGATCCACGCAGACGCTGAGCCCCTGGCGCAAGCCACTGGCCTGAAACTTGGCCTGGCCTATGGCGGCGACGGCTACGATAAACAGCTGAAAGTGCTGGAAAGCGGCGTGGATATCCTGATTGGGACCACAGGCCGTCTTATCGACTACGCTAAACAGAACCATATCAACCTCGGGGCAATCCAGGTCGTGGTGCTGGATGAAGCAGACCGCATGTACGATCTGGGCTTCATTAAAGACATCCGCTGGCTGTTCCGCCGTATGCCTGCGGCAAACCAGCGTCTGAACATGCTGTTCTCCGCAACCCTGTCATACCGCGTACGTGAACTTGCATTCGAGCAGATGAACAATGCGGAATATGTGGAAGTAGAACCGGAGCAGAAAACCGGGCACCGCATTAAAGAAGAGCTCTTCTATCCTTCTAATGAAGAGAAAATGCGCCTGCTGCAAACCCTGATCGAAGAAGAGTGGCCGGATCGCGCGATCATCTTTGCGAACACTAAACACCGCTGTGAAGATATTTGGGGCCACCTGGCGGCAGATGGTCACCGTGTGGGCCTGCTGACCGGCGACGTGGCGCAGAAAAAACGCCTGCGCATTCTCGACGAATTTACTCGTGGCGACCTTGATATTCTGGTCGCGACCGACGTGGCGGCCCGTGGCCTGCACATTCCAGCCGTGACGCACGTCTTTAACTATGACCTGCCAGATGACTGTGAAGACTATGTACACCGTATCGGTCGTACCGGTCGTGCCGGCGCAAGCGGTCACTCCATCAGCCTTGCATGTGAAGAGTATGCGCTGAACCTTCCGGCCATTGAGACCTATATCGGTCACTCTATTCCACAGAGTAAATACAATCCGGACGCGCTGATGAGCGAACTGCCGCCACCTAAGCGCCTTACCCGTCCACGTACCGGTAATGGCCCGCGTCGTTCCGGCGGTGCGCCGCGTAATCGTCGTCGTTCAGGTTAAATATGATGCTCAGTTCCACCTCGCTCTATGCGGCAATTGATCTCGGTTCGAATAGTTTTCATATGCTGGTTGTACGCGAGGTGGCGGGAAGCATACAGACGCTGACGCGCATCAAGCGTAAGGTCCGCCTGGCGGCGGGCCTGAGCAGCGATAATCACCTCTCTCCCGAAGCCATGGAACGTGGCTGGCAGTGTCTGCGCCTCTTTGCAGAGCGTCTGCAGGACATACCGCATGCCCAAATCCGCGTTGTCGCGACCGCGACGCTCCGTCTGGCGGTTAATGCCGTCGATTTTATTGCCAAAGCGCAGGAAATTCTCGGCTGCCCGGTGCAAGTCATCAGCGGTGAAGAAGAAGCGCGTCTGATATATCAGGGCGTGGCGCACACTACCGGGGGCGACGATCGCCGTCTGGTGGTGGATATTGGCGGAGCGAGTACTGAACTGGTGACCGGCACGGGTGCCCAGGCGACCTCGCTGTTCAGTCTGTCGATGGGCTGCGTAACCTGGCTTGAGCGCTACTTTACTGACCGCAATCTCGCGCAAGAAAACTTCGACGAGGCTGAAAATGCCGCGCGTGAAGTGCTGCGTCCGGTCATGGACGAACTGCGCTACCACGGCTGGAAAGTGTGTGTTGGGGCGTCAGGAACTGTACAGGCGTTGCAGGAAATCATGATGGCGCAGGGGATGGATGAGCGGATCACGCTTGCTAAACTCCAGCAGCTTAAACAGCGCGCCATTCAATGTGGTCGTCTGGAAGAGCTGGAAATTGAAGGGCTGACGCTCGAACGTGCGCTGGTCTTCCCCAGCGGGCTAGCCATTCTCATCGCCATTTTTACCGAGCTAAACATCCAGTGCATGACCCTGGCAGGCGGCGCACTGCGCGAAGGTCTGGTCTATGGGATGCTGCATCTTTCAGTGGATCAGGACATTCGAAGCCGTACGCTACGTAACGTCCAGCGCCGCTTTATTGTGGATACCGATCAGGCGCAGCGAGTGGGCCAACTGGCATCGCTCTTTGCGGATCAGGTTAAACCACGTTGGGATATCGAACCGTTAAGCCGCGATTTGCTGCTAAGTGCGTGTGCATTACATGAAATTGGGCTTAGCGTTGAGTACAAACAAGCGCCGCTACACGCAGCCTGGCTGGTGCGTAATCTCGATTTGCCGGGCTACACTCCCGCGCAGAAAAAATTGCTCGCGACCCTGCTGCTGAATCAAACCAACGCCGTTGACCTCTCTTCCCTCCATCAGCAAAACGCTGTACCGCCGCGCGTGGCCGAACATCTCTGCCGCTTACTTCGTCTGGCGATTCTGTTTGCCAGCCGGCGACGCGACGATCTCCTCCCGGCCATTACGCTGGTGGCAGACGATGAAAAACTGACGCTGACGCTGCCGGAAAATTGGCTAGAAAATCATCCGCTTGGAGCAGAGTTGATCGAGCAGGAGTGCCAGTGGCAGAGCTATGTGCACTGGGCGCTTGATGTGAAGTGACCCTTTGAAGCGTGCCGGGGGGCGGCTTCGCCTTACCCGGCCTACAAAATTGTTATCCTTTCTCTTTGGCTTTCGCCAGCATGGCGCGTATGTTCGCCACGTTGGCTTGACCCTTGTGCATCCGCTCTTCAGCGGTAATAGCTTTACGCTCCTGCTCCCAGATAAGATCGTCCTGAGGCAACTCCAGCAGGAAACGGCTCGGCTCCGGGCGCACCAGCTCACCATACTGACGGCGCTCTTTGCACAGCGTAAACGTCAGCTCTTTCTGCGCACGGGTGATCCCCACGTAGGCCAGACGGCGCTCTTCGTCGACGTTATCTTCATCAATGCTGCTCTGGTGCGGCAGCAGGCCCTCTTCCATCCCCACCAGATAGACATAGGGGAACTCCAGCCCTTTCGAGGCATGCAACGTCATCAGCTGGACCTGATCGGCTTCTTCTTCACTCTCGCCGCGCTCCATCATATCGCGCAGCGTGAACCGGGTGACCACCTGCGTCAGGGTCATCGGCTCGTCAATCTCAGATCCTTCAAGCATTTCGGTCATCCAGCTGAAGAGCTGGTTAACGTTTTTCATGCGCATTTCTGCCGCTTTCGGGCTGGCGGAGGTTTCATACAACCAGGATTCGTAATCAATGCCGTGGATCAGATCGCGTACTGCCGCCACGGGCTCGCGCTCTGCCAGACGCTGCACCTCACCCAGCCAGTGGGTAAAGCGGGTTAAGGCGTCATAGCCGCGCCCGGTCAGGGTCTGGCTCAGCCCCATATCGAAGCTGGCGGTGAACAGACTTTTATTGCGGGTCATCGCCCATTCACCCAGCTTTTGCAGCGTCGCAGAGCCAATCTCGCGCTTCGGCGTATTTACAATGCGCAGGAAAGCGCTGTCGTCATCCGGGTTGGTCAGCACGCGCAGATAGGCCAGCAGATCCTTGATTTCCGGACGCGAAAAGAACGACGTACCGCCGGAGATTTTGTAGGGGATGCGGTTCTGCATCAGCATCTTTTCAAAGACGCGCGACTGGTGGTTTCCGCGATAGAGGATCGCGTAATCCTTGTATTCAGTTTTGTTGACGAAGTGATGGGCAATCAGCTCGCCGGTTACGCGCTCCGCTTCGTGCTCTTCGTTATTGGCGCTAAGGACTTTCAGCTCGGTCCCGTAACCCAGTTCAGAGAACAGGCGCTTCTCAAAGACGTGCGGGTTGTTGGCAATCAGGATGTTCGCCGCCTTCAGGATACGCCCGGAAGAACGGTAGTTCTGCTCCAGTTTAATCACCTGCAACGCCGGGAAGTCTTTGCTCAGCAGCACCAGGTTTTGCGGACGTGCGCCACGCCATGAGTAAATCGACTGATCGTCATCGCCTACAACGGTAAAACGCGCGCGCTGTCCTACCAGCAGCTTCACCAGCTCGTACTGGCTGGTGTTGGTATCCTGGTATTCATCCACCAGCAGGTAACGAATTTTGTTCTGCCAGCGCTCGCGCACCTCTTCATTCCGCTGAAGCAGCAGCGTCGGCAGCAGGATCAGATCGTCGAAATCCAGTACGTTGCAGGCTTTCATATGCGCGTCGTACAGGCCATAGCAGTGGGCAAAGATGCGGTCACGCTCGCCTTTGGCACTTGCCGCAGCCTGGGCCGGCGTCATCAGATCGTTTTTCCAGTTCGAGATCGTCGAGATCAGCTGTTGCAACAGCACTTTGTCATCTTCGATCAGCCCTTCCGTCAGCTCTTTGAGCAGCGCCACCTGGTCGGTGTCATCAAAGAGCGAAAAGTTGGACTTCATTCCCAGCGCCGCGTATTCGCGCTTGATGATATCCAGACCCAGCGTGTGGAAGGTGGAGATCATCAGCCCGCGCGCCTCTTTACGGCCCAGCGTCTGGCCGACGCGCTCTTTCATCTCACGCGCCGCTTTGTTGGTAAAGGTGACCGCCGCGATATGGCGCGCCTGGTATCCACAACCCCGAATTAAGTGGGCGATTTTGTTGGTGATCACGCGTGTTTTACCGGATCCCGCTCCCGCCAGCACCAGGCAGGGTCCGGTGACGAATTCGACAGCTTGTTGTTGTCCGGGGTTTAAACGCATAAATGATCACTCAATGAAAGTCGGGAGAGGAGGAAAAACGCGTGGTAGTATACCGATCGTAAACTCGTTGACTCAAGGCACGATCATGGCAAAAACAGCAGCAGCACTGCATATCCTTGTTAAAGAAGAAAAACTGGCACAGGATCTGCTCGAACAGATTAAAAACGGCGCCGACTTCGGCAAACTGGCGAAGAAACACTCGATTTGCCCGTCAGGCAAACGCGGTGGTGACTTAGGCGAGTTCCGCCAGGGCCAGATGGTTCCGGCGTTTGATAAAGTGGTCTTCTCCTGCCCGGTGCTGGAGCCAACCGGCCCACTGCATACGCAGTTCGGCTATCACATTATCAAAGTGTTATACCGCAACTAATCAAAAGCCCGGTGCATTAACTCACCGGGCTTTTTTATTTGAGTGTTCCAGCGTTCAGATACCGTCGCCGTATTCGAAGGTGTGGTGAATACCGTTAAAGTGCTGATCCATATCCATCGACGGTTTATCGCTGTCTGGCTTACCGACGATGCGCGCCGGGACGCCAGCGGCGGTGGTGTGCGGCGGTACAGGCTGGAGCACAACCGATCCCGCGCCAATCTTTGCGCCGCGTCCGACTTCAATATTGCCAAGGATTTTAGCACCCGCGCCAATCATCACCCCTTCACGAATTTTCGGATGGCGATCGCCGCTGGTTTTACCTGTACCGCCCAGCGTAACGGATTGCAGAATCGACACGTCATCTTCGATCACCGCCGTTTCACCGACAACAATGCCGGTGGCGTGATCGAGCATGATCCCGCGGCCAATTTTCGCCGCCGGGTGAATATCGACCTGGAAGGTCACGGAAACCTGGTTTTGCAGGAAGATGGCCAGCGCGCGGCGTCCCTCATTCCATAACCAGTGGCCGATGCGGTACGCCTGTAAGGCGTGGAAGCCTTTGAGATACAGCAGCGGCGTGGAGTATTTATCCACCGCCGGGTCACGCGTGCGCACGGCCTGAATATCGCAGGCGGCAGAAGCAATCATTTCCGGATCGGCAGCGTAGGCCTCTTCCACCACCTCGCGAATAGCGATAGCAGGCATGATAGGGGAAGCCAGTTTATTGGCGAGCATGTAGCTCAGGGCGCTGCCGAGATTTTCGTGCTTGAGTAGCGTCGCGTGATAAAAACTGGCCAGCATGGGCTCACAGTCGGCCAACGCTCGGGCTTCGGCTTTAATATTATTCCAGACGATATCCAGTTCTTCACACGGCATTGCTTGCTCCAGACGATAGTTAATGACCAGCCAGTTCTGCGCTGGCTGGGTCATTCAGGTGACGATACTTCCCGGCTAATTGCTGCTGCGCTCGTCCTTGCGCGCACGACCTAATAAGGTCAATGCTGCCTCGCGCGCATTTTTTCCGCAATACAATACCTGATAAATTTCCTCGGTTATTGGCATTTCGACACCGAAACGATGCGCCAATTCGCGAACTTCTTTGGTATTGCGATAGCCTTCAACCACCTGACCAATCTTCTCCTGCGCGCTTTTGACATCGCTACCCTGTCCGAGCATCATGCCAAAGCGGCGGTTACGCGACTGGTTGTCGGTGCAGGTCAACACCAGATCGCCCAGCCCAGCCATTCCCATAAAGGTGGCCGGATCGGCGCCCAGCGCTTCGCCCAGGCGTGACATTTCGGTCAGGCCACGGGTGATCAGCGCAGTACGCGCATTCGCGCCGAAGCCGATGCCGTCAGACATCCCGGCCCCGATGGCAATGACGTTCTTCACCGCACCGCCCAGCTGTACGCCGATAAAATCAGGGTTGCTGTACACGCGGAAGCTTTTGCCGCAGTGCAGCAGTTGCTGAAGATCGTCGGAAAATGCCTGGTCGGTGGACGCCAGCGAGATCGCCGTCGGCAAGCCCGCAGCCAGCTCTTTGGCGAATGTCGGCCCGGAGATCACCGCCAGCGGGATCGCTGTTCCCAGCGCTTCGCGGGCAACGTCCTGCAACAGACGTCCGGTTTCCGCTTCCAGCCCTTTCGTCGCCCACACAATACGCGCATCCGCACGCATCAGCGGCTTAATCTGACGCAGGACTTCGCCAAACACATGGCTTGGCACCACAATCAAAATATTGCGGCTGGCCGCCAGCGCGGTCGCGAGGTCGCTTTCCAGATACAGTGAGTCAGGGAACGGAACGTCCGGGAGAAACGCCACGTTGCAGCGGTCGTGTTGCAACGTCGCGATATGTTTTGGATCGTGGCCCCACAGGACCACGTCGTGACCATTTCTTGCCAGTGTGATGGCAAGAGCGGTGCCGTAAGAGCCGGCACCGATCACAGTCATTGACGCATTAACAGTGCTCATCAGGCATCCTGATGTTGTTCGGCACCTTCGCCTGCCTGCTGCTGTAGATAGTTCATAAACAGCGCATCAAAGTTGACTGGCGCAAGGTTCAGTTGCGGGAATGTACCGCGAGAAACCAGGCTGGTGATGCATTCACGCGCATACGGGAACAGGATGTTCGGGCAGTATGCACCCAGGCAATGCGCCATCTGGTTACCTTCGATGCCGCCGATAGAGAAGATACCGCCCTGCTGGACTTCGCACAGGAATGCAGTTTCTTCGCCCAGGGAGGCGGTCACGGTGACACGCAGTACGACTTCATACACGTCATCCGCCAGCTGGGTGGATGCGGTATCCAGATCAAGTTTAACCTCTGGCTGCCAGTCTTTCTGGAAAACGTGCGGCGCATTTGGCGCTTCGAAAGAGACATCCTTGGTGTAGATGCGCTGGATCTGGAAAGTCATCTCGGTGTTGTTTTGTTCTGACATGGAAAAACCCTTTTTAATTGTCCTAAAGTCTCTAGCTCAGCAGCGGATCGAGTCCACCGCGGGCGTCGAGCGCATACAAGTCATCACAGCCGCCAATGTGCTGCGCATCAATAAAAATCTGTGGAACCGTTGTGCGACCACTGCGTTGGATCATCTCTTCGCGTTTAATCGCGTCACCATCAATCGGCAGTTCCTTAAACGTTACGCCTTTGCTGGACAGCAGCGCTTTCGCTCGGTGGCAGAACGGGCACGTTGCTTTGGTGTAGATCTCAATATTGGCCATCACTTAACTCCTTATTTACCGCGTACTAAAGGAAGATTTTCCCCGCTCCAGCCGGAGATGCCTTCTTTCAGCACCGTTACGTTTTCAAAGCCTGCTTTATGCAGTGCGTTGGCAGATTCCTGCGCCTGCATGCCAGTGCCGTCAACAACAATAATCGGCTGGGCTTTATGCTTCTCCAGCTCACCAATGTTGTTCGCTTTAATTTCCGCTGGCAGCAGGTTGATAGCACCTGCAATATGGCCCTTGCGGAAATCGTCGCGCTGACGCAGATCGACAACCACGGCGTCCTCTTTGTTGATCAGACGTGTCGCTTCACCGCGGGTGATCACCTTAATTTTAGACGTCAGTCCCTTAAATGTGGTGAACAGTACAGCGACCAGCAGGCCAATCCACGCGATGCTCAGAACCGGGTGGCGGCTAACGAATTGCATAATTTCTTGCATGGGGGGTAACAACTCCCGACTAAGTGATTAAAAAAACCAGGACAGGAGTATACCTGTGCGCTGTGGCAAATACAGCCAGCGACATAAAGCTAATCTATTTTCTGCGGCATGCCACGTAAAAAAAGCCTCAAAATGGCCTGAGAACAGCCTTGCCCCCGCGCTTTCTTTGATCTTCTGCGGCTATTTTATCGATTCAGCTGTAGTAAAATTACGCAAATTTTTTGTCTCTTGAGCATGAGGTTGTCGCAATGTCGGTTTCTAAAAAACCTATGGTACTGGTGATTCTGGATGGCTATGGCTACCGTGAAGATCAACAGGATAACGCCATTTTCAACGCCAAAACCCCGGTTATGGATGCGCTATGGGCAAAACGTCCCCACACCCTGATTGATGCGTCTGGTCTGGAAGTCGGCCTGCCGGATCGTCAGATGGGCAACTCTGAAGTGGGTCACGTTAACCTGGGCGCAGGCCGTATCGTTTATCAGGACCTGACGCGCCTGGACGTTGAAATCAAAGAACGTACATTCTTTGCCAACCCAACGCTCACCGGAGCAGTTGATAAAGCCGTTGCCGCAGGCAAGGCCGTTCATATTATGGGCCTGCTCTCTGCGGGCGGCGTTCACAGCCACGAAGATCACATCATGGCGATGGTAGAGCTGGCCGCTGAGCGCGGTGCGGAAAAAATCTATCTGCACGCCTTCCTGGATGGTCGCGATACGCCGCCACGCAGCGCAAAAGGTTCTCTGAAAGCCTTTGAAGATAAATTTGCCGCACTGGGCAAAGGCCGCGTGGCATCCATCGTTGGCCGTTACTATGCCATGGACCGCGACAACCGCTGGGACCGCGTTGAGCAAGCCTATGATCTGCTGACCCTGGCAAAAGGCGAGTTCCAGTTCCCGACCGCCGTTGAAGGCCTGGAAGCGGCTTACGCGCGTGATGAAAACGACGAATTTGTGAAGGCAACCGTGATCCGCGCTGAAGGCCAGGCCGATGCCGCTATGGAAGATGGCGATGCGCTGATCTTCATGAACTTCCGTGCTGACCGCGCGCGCGAAATCACCCGCGCCTTCGTCAACAGCGATTTCGACGGTTTCGCCCGTAAGAAAGTGGCGAAGATCGATTTCATCCAGTTGACCGAGTATGCAGCGGATATCAAAGCCCCATGCGCGTATCCACCCGCTTCCCTGGAAAATACCTTCGGCGAGTGGATGGCGAAAAACGATAAAACGCAGCTGCGCATCTCCGAAACTGAGAAGTATGCGCACGTGACCTTCTTCTTTAACGGCGGCGTAGAAGAGCCGTTTAAAGGCGAAGACCGCATCCTGATTAACTCGCCGAAAGTCGCCACTTACGATCTCCAGCCAGAAATGAGCTCTGCGGAGCTGACCGAAAAACTGGTGGCCGCGATCGAAAGCGGTAAATACGACACCATCATCTGTAACTATCCGAATGGCGACATGGTGGGCCACACCGGCGTGATGGAAGCTGCCGTTAAAGCGGTTGAAGCGCTGGACCACTGCGTTGAGCAGGTCGCGAAAGCGGTTGAATCCGTGGGCGGCCAGCTGCTGATCACCGCTGACCACGGTAACGCAGAACAGATGCGTGACCCGGCAACCGGTCAGGCGCATACTGCCCATACCAACCTGCCTGTTCCACTGATTTATGTAGGTGATAAGTCAGTGAAAGCAGTGGAAGGCGGCAAGCTTTCCGACATGGCGCCAACCATGTTGTCGCTGATGGGTATGGAAATCCCTGAAGAGATGACTGGCAAGCCGCTGTTCATCGTGGAATAATCGCTCCCCATGAGGGGAAAGGCGATTTTTTCAATCACATGGGTCGTGAAGCCGTTTCGGTTATCAGTCAGACCTCTGCTTTGCGCCAGCGCACTCAGCGCTGGCGTATTGCTGTGCGCCGCATCTGCCCACGCGGATGACCGCGACCAGCTCAAATCCATTCAGGCCGATATCGCCGCCAAAGAGCGTGTGGTACGCCAGCAGCAGCAGCAGCGCTCTGCCCTGCTTGCCCAGCTTAAAAAGCAGGAAGAGGCTATTTCCGCCGCCGCGCGTAAGCTGCGTGAAACACAAAACACCCTTGCCCAGCTTAATAAGCAAATCGATGAAATGAACGCGTCGATTGCGAAACTGGAGCGTCAGCGCGATGCCCAGGAGCGCAACCTTGCTGCACAGCTTGACGCCGCTTTCCGCCAGGGTGAGCACACAGGCCTTCAGTTGATCCTCAGCGGTGAAGAGAGCCAGCGCGGTCAGCGTTTACAGGCCTATTTCGGCTATCTCAACCAGGCTCGTCAGGAGACCATTGCGCAGTTGAAACAGACGCGCGAAGAAGTCACCACGCAAAAAGCCGAGCTGGAAGAGAAGCAGAGCCAGCAGCAAACGCTGCTCTACGATCAGCAGGCGCAGCAGGAGAAGCTTGAGCAGGCGCGCAATGAGCGTAAGAAGACGCTCGCCGGGCTGGAGTCCTCTATCCAGGCAGGACAAAGCCAGCTGAGCGAAATGCGCGCCAACGAATCCAGACTGCGTAACAGCATTGCCCGGGCAGAAGCCGCGGCCAAAGCGCGCGCCGAAAAAGAAGCGCGCGAAGCGCAGGCGGTGCGTAATAAGCAGCAGGAAGCCTCCCGGAAAGGCACCACCTACAAACCGACTGAAAATGAACGTTCCCTGATGTCGCGTACCGGCGGCCTCGGCTCCCCGCGTGGTCAGGCTTACTGGCCCGTTCGCGGTACGATCCTGCATCGCTATGGCGAACAGTTGCAGGGTGAGCTACGTTGGAAGGGGATCGTTATCGGTGCGTCTGAAGGTAGCGAAGTGAAAGCCATCGCCGATGGCCGCGTGATCCTGGCCGACTGGCTACAGGGTTACGGGCTCGTGGTGGTGGTCGAGCACGGTAAAGGCGACATGAGTCTTTACGGCTACAATCAGAGCGCGCTGGTCAGCGTTGGCACTCAGGTGCGCGCGGGTCAACCCATTGCCCTTGTGGGCAGCAGTGGCGGTCAGGGCCGCCCGTCACTCTATTTCGAAATTCGTCGTCAGGGTCAGGCGGTCAATCCACAGCCGTGGTTGGGAAGATAAGTTTTGCTTCAATTTCGTCGAATTGTTTTTTCCGTCGTCAGCGCACTGGCGCTGGCTGCACCGGTTTATGCAGGCAAACTCGCGATTGTGATTGATGACTTCGGTTATCGACCACACTATGAAAATCAGGTGCTGGCGATGCCGTCAGCCATCTCTGTCGCCGTCCTGCCTAATGCGCCTCACGCGCATGAAATGGCGACCAAAGCGCACAATGGCGGCCATCAGGTCCTCATCCATCTGCCGATGGCCCCTCTCAGCAAGCAGCCGCTGGAAAAAGATACCCTGCGTCCGGACATGAGCAGCGACGAGATCGATCGCATCATCCGCGATGCGTACAATAAAGTGCCGTATGCCGTGGGTTTGAATAACCATATGGGCAGCGCGATGACCTCCAGCCTGTACGGTATGCTGAAAGTGATGCAGGCGCTGGAGCGTTACAATCTCTACTTCCTCGACAGCATGACCATCGGCAATAGCCAGGCGATGCGTGCCGCTCAGGGGACGGGTGTAAAAGTCATCAAGCGCAAAGTCTTCCTGGACGACTCCCAGAACGAAGCGGATATCCGCGTGCAGTTCAACCGCGCGGTACAGCTGGCGCGCCGTAACGGTTCGGCGATTGCCATTGGGCATCCGCATCCGTCTACCGTTCGCGTTTTGCAGCAAATGTTGCCGGGCTTACCCGCCGATATCACGCTGGTGCGTCCGAGCGATCTGCTCAATGAACCTCAGGTGGATACTTCCCGTCCGGGTAGCGCGCAACCACCCGCAACGCAGCCGCGTAATCCATTCCGCGGCGTGAAGAACTGCACGCTGAAACAGCCGCCTGAACCGGTCTATGCAACCCGCTTCTTCACGGTGATTGGCGAAAGCATCAGCAGCAGTACGCTGGTTAAATACGTCCAGCAACAGTGGCAGGGTTGGGGAAAAAAAGCCTGATCGGCTAACGCCTATTCTGCCAGATAAGAGTCCGACTGCTCTTTTGCAACGGACTCTTTCTTTTCCCGATCCTGATACCAGGCCTTGAAATACTTCAAAAAACTGTACGCCGTGGCATAAAACCCTGTCACCACACCCACTTTGCCCTTACGCCACGCACCGCTAAACAGATACCATTTGAAAAATGCGCCGATAGCGCTGATCGCGCCGCGACCAAGAGAGGGACGTATCGTCTGATATTGAACCAGGCGAGTGGTATATCCGTTTAATTTATTGAAAAGTTCATGCAGTGAATAAAACGTATCATGTCTGACATAGCCAGGAATACGTTCAGAACGGAGAAAACCTTCAACCTGATCGTCTACTGGCCGGTTATTAAATCGCGACTGCGTACGGTTAAAAAGACGCACCGGATAATCCGGAGATGAGACTGGATAAATCGTTCGGACATTTTCTCCCAGAACAAACCAGTGACGACATATCCGCCACGCCATATCCGGTTCGGGTTCATCGCCCATTTTTAATTTTAAAATAGCACCAACGGTTTCTTGATCGAGTATTTCGTCACTGTCCATGCACAGCACCCAGTCGTTGTGCGCATGGGATATGGCATGGTTCATCTGCTCGCCGTGCCAGCTATATTTTTTGAATATGGGCGACAATCCATAACTCTGGCAAATATATATCGTTGCGTCTGTACTGCCGGAATCAACTACAACGAATTCATCTGCTATTTTTAAAAGAGGAGGAATAACATCGTGCAACGTTCTTTCGGAGTTAAACGTTAATAAGCAAACCGTTATTTTAAACATATTCTCACTCTCTCAAAAACAACATAAAATTTTTGCGCTAATACTATCGAATTGAGAAGAGGCGATTAAAGTCTTAAATCGCACTTTTAAAATAAGCGCGTTTAAAACCTTTCCTTATAAAAAGACAAAGAAATACAAAAAATCTATTTTATTTCAGTAAATTCTTTATAATGCGGTCAGATGAAGGGTAGCATACGGATTCAGACATGCCGCAAAAACGTAAAATCCTCCTCCTGGACACAGGCAAAGAATGGGGGGGAGGTACCAACAGTATGCTTGAGCTTCTGAAGCGAATCAACCGCGACAAATTCGACATTACCTGTTGTTTTTACAGTGATTATAGTCGTGCTGAAGGTCAAACGATAGGCCAGGTGCTCAACAGCATTGGGATCCCATTACTCGTTATCCCTCAACGTAAGCAACCGGCATGGGCAAAACTCCTGAAAGAAGCGGGACGTGGTCTGCTGTTTTTCTCGCGTTCGGCGCGCAAAGCATTTACGCGGCATATTGATACCCTGTGGCGTATCCGGCCCAACGTCAGCAAGATCGAGACCATTTTCAGGGAAGGTGGATTCGATACGCTGTATATGAACAACCAGCCAGGCTCTAATGAAGAAGGGTATCTGGCGGGCGCAAACCTGCGTGCACGGATAATCCAGCACTGCCGGATTGAACCAGTGCTGACCCCGCCGCTGGTGAAGCTGGTGAATGCCCATGCCACAAAAATCATTGCCGTCTCGCACGGCGTTGAACGCGTGCTACTTCAGCATGGCGTCCGGCCAGAGCTGTGTACCACGGTCAACAATGCCATCGACATCCATCAGCCTTTGCCGGACCGATGCGCGATGCGCCAGCGCCTGAATATTGAAGACGATACGTTTGTATTCGGCAGCATTGGCTCGTTAATCCCTCGTAAGGCCAACCACCACACGCTGGAGGCGCTGGCACAGTTCAGCCAGAGACACCCGCAGGCAAAATGGAAAATGGTGCTGGTCGGTGAAGGGGCTGAACGCGGCGCGCTGGCTGCACAAGCTGATGCATCAGGTATTGCTGAGCACGTCATTTTTACCGGTTTCCAGAACACGCCTTTTGACTATCTCGCCACTTTTGACGCGTTCATTCTGGCCTCGCAGAGCGAAGGCTTGCCCCGCGTCGTGCTGGAAGCAATGCTGCTCAACATCCCCGTGATTGGTTCAAAAGTGACCGGCACGGCAGAATTGATCGACCATGAGTCGACCGGGCTGCTGTTCCCCTGGAGCGACGTGTCGCAACTTGCTCAACATCTGGATAATATCTGGCAGGATCCTGCTCTGCGCGCCCGGCTCGCCGCAGCCGCGCACCAGAATGTCTGCAACATGTATGCCATTGAAAGCTATGTTAACGGTGTCGAGGCCGTTCTTGGCGCGCAATAACCAAACGAGAAGAACATGTTTAAATTCCTGAATGCTCGCTACCGCCACATTACCGGGCGTCATAACATTCCTTACGCTTCCCTTCCGGTCACGCGCGATCTCGTTGCGGTTGATTCCATTGTGATCCCGTGTACGGGCGCGGATTTCGTCGAAGAGGCGTTATTGTCAGCGACCTTTGCAGAGCGTTATGCCTCTGACGTCAGCGAGATTGTTATCGTCAGCGATCAGCCTGAATCCGCTTTCGGCGAACTGCCGCCAAAAACCCGCGTTGTTACCCTCACGCTTCCAAAACGTGAAGAAGGTTACCGCTATAAGCAGATCTACCTCAGTCGTCTGGTGAAGCTTAACGCTCCGTTGCAGGCGCGCGGTGAAGGTGTGCTGATGATCGACTCCGATCTCAACCTGCTTAAAATGCCAGAGATCAACATGGCGGATATGCACATCTACTCCAGCTTCCGTCAGGGCAAAATGATTGCCAAGCTGGACGGCGCGCCAGCGGAGAAAGTGCCGGCGTATTACAAAGAAACGGTGCGCCCGTATCTGGTCGATCATGTTAACGGCGCGTTTCTTGCCGCCACCAAAAAGACCTGGCGCCGTATCTGCCCGCTGTGGCTGACGCTGTTCCAGGATACCTGGGAGCTGATGGACGATACGCAGCCGCCGACCGATCAGCTGCCGCTCGCTGCGCTGCTGGACATGCTGGATGTCAAAACGGTTAACCTGGGCGACTGGATGAACTGGCCGGTCTCCAAGAAGATCGGCGGACAGGAAGCCGTTGTGCCGAAAGAGGTGATTGGCGCGCACGGCGGTTTCCCGCTTTCCGAATGGCAGAAGTATCTGGAATCACCGGATAATAAGCTGCTGTTCAAAGGTCAGGATTACACCCGCAAGGTGCGTTACCTGACGGACGAAGAGAAAAAGAATCAGTAAAAAAGGGGCCTCAGGCCCCTTTTTGATTACTTATCCCAGCTCAGGATCACTTTCCCTGACTGGCCGGAACGCATTGCGTCGAAGCCCTGCTGGAACTCATCGATGGAGAAACGGTGAGTGATAATCGGGGACAGATCCAGACCGGACTGGATCAGCGCAGCCATCTTGTACCAGGTTTCGAACATCTCGCGGCCATAAATGCCCTTAATGAACAGCCCCTTGAAGATGACTTTGTTCCAGTCGATGGACATATCTGACGGCGGAATACCCAGCATCGCGATACGGCCTCCGTGGTTCATGGTGTCGAGCATGGTGCGGAACGCCGGTGGCGCACCGGACATCTCCAGACCCACGTCAAAACCTTCGGTCATGCCCAGCTCTTCCATCACGTCTGTCAGGCTCTCTTTCGAGACATCCACCGCGCGGGTGACGCCCATTTTGCGCGCCAGCGACAGGCGGTATTCGTTCACGTCGGTGATCACCACGTTGCGCGCACCCACATGCTTCGCCACGGCTGCCGCCATAATGCCGATTGGGCCCGCGCCGGAGACCAGCACGTCTTCACCCACCAGGTCAAAGGAGAGCGCCGTGTGTACCGCGTTGCCGAACGGGTCGAAGATGGAGGCCAGGTCGTCAGAGATATTGTCCGGGATTTTGAACGCGTTAAACGCCGGGATCACCAGGTATTCCGCGAAGCAGCCCGGACGGTTCACGCCCACGCCGACGGTGTTGCGGCACAGGTGCGTACGCCCACCGCGACAGTTGCGGCAGTGACCGCAGGTAATGTGGCCTTCACCGGAGACGCGGTCGCCAATGTTGAAGCCTTTCACTTCCTGGCCAATGCCGACCACTTCGCCGACATATTCGTGGCCGACAACCATTGGCACGGGAATGGTTTTTTGCGACCACTGGTCCCAGTTGTAGATGTGAACGTCAGTACCGCAGATGGCGGTTTTACGAATTTTGATCAGCAGATCGTTATGACCGACTTCCGGCTCCGGCACGTCGGTCATCCAAATCCCTTCTTCCGCTTTCAGTTTGGATAACGCTTTCATCACACGTCCTCAGGCAATTACGCCCAGCTGTTTGCCGATGCGGGTAAAGGCTTCCACCGCACGTTCAATTTGTTCAGGCGAGTGCGCCGCAGACATCTGGGTGCGGATACGCGCCTGACCTTTTGGTACCACCGGGAAGAAGAACCCGGTCACGTAAATCCCTTCTTTCTGAAGCTCACGAGCAAATTTCTGCGCGACAACCGCGTCGCCCAGCATCACCGGAATGATCGCATGGTCAGCGCCGGCCAGGGTGAATCCTGCGGCGCTCATTTTTTCACGGAACAGGCGGGCGTTAGCCCACAGGCGGTCGCGCAGCTCAGCCCCGGATTCCACCATCTCCAGCACTTTAATAGAGGCGGCCACAATCGCCGGCGCCAGGGAGTTGGAGAACAGGTACGGGCGGGAGCGCTGACGCAGCCACTCAACCACCTCTTTGCGCGCAGCAGTGTAGCCGCCAGACGCGCCACCAAGCGCTTTGCCCAGCGTACCGGTGATGATATCTACGCGGCCCATTACGTCGCAGTATTCGTGGGAGCCGCGGCCATTTTCGCCGACAAAGCCAACCGCGTGAGAGTCATCCACCATCACCAGCGCGTCGTATTTATCCGCCAGATCGCACACGCCTTTCAGGTTGGCGATCACGCCGTCCATGGAGAACACGCCGTCGGTGGCGATCAGCACGTGGCGGGCACCGGCTTCACGGGCCTCTTTCAGGCGGGCTTCCAGCTCAACCATGTCGTTGTTGGCGTAGCGGAAACGCTTCGCTTTGCACAGGCGTACACCGTCGATGATGGAGGCGTGGTTCAGGGCGTCGGAGATAATCGCGTCTTCTGCACCGAGCAGGGTCTCAAACAGACCGCCGTTGGCGTCGAAGCAGGAGGAGTACAGAATCGCGTCTTCCATTCCGAGGAAGTTCGCCAGCTTTTGCTCAAGCTGCTTGTGGCTGTCCTGGGTACCGCAGATAAAGCGAACGGAGGCCATGCCGAAGCCGTGGGTATCCATGCCGTTTTTCGCCGCGGCAATCAGCTCAGGGTGATTCGCAAGACCTAAATAGTTGTTCGCGCAAAAGTTGATCACATGGCTGCCGTCGGCAACGGTGATGTCCGCCTGCTGGGCAGACGTGATAATACGCTCTTCTTTGAACAACCCTTCCGCACGTGCGGTGTCGAGGTCGCTGTTTAACTGTTTGTAAAAATCACCACGCATTGCAATTCTCCAGACTCGGCAAATTTTGGCACATATTACCCAAACCAATAGTTCATGACGAGATGACGCCGTATCTCTTCTCGTTTTTGCAGCATAAATCACGTGTACCCCTGCTGCATATCGGTGAATGGCTGAAGACCGGGCATTGTGATGATATGATAAAGAGATTAGCGTTCGGGATGTTCCCCGGACTCCACACTTCAAAGGTTACAGTTATGATCATCGTTACCGGCGGCGCGGGCTTTATCGGCAGCAATATTGTTAAGGCCCTCAATGACAAAGGCATCACCGACATCCTGGTGGTGGACAACCTGAAAGACGGCACCAAGTTCGTAAACCTGGTGGATCTGAACATCGCTGACTACATGGATAAAGAAGACTTTCTTATCCAGATTATGGCGGGTGAAGAGTTCGGCGAGATCGAAGCCATCTTCCACGAAGGGGCCTGTTCCTCCACCACCGAGTGGGACGGCAAGTACATGATGGACAACAACTATCAGTACTCCAAAGAGATCCTGCACTACTGCCTGGAGCGTGAAATTCCATTCCTGTACGCCTCTTCCGCGGCAACCTACGGTGGGCGCACTTCAGACTTCATCGAATCCCGCGAGTATGAGCAGCCGCTGAACGTTTACGGTTACTCCAAATTCCTGTTTGATGAGTACGTGCGTCAGATCCTCCCAGAAGCAAACTCTCAGATTGTCGGCTTCCGCTACTTCAACGTCTACGGACCGCGCGAAGGCCACAAAGGCAGCATGGCGAGCGTGGCGTTCCACCTGAACACCCAGTTAAATAACGGCGAAAGTCCGAAACTGTTCGAAGGCAGCGACGGCTTTAAGCGTGACTTCGTCTACGTAGGCGACGTGGCGGCAGTGAACCTGTGGTTCCTGGAAAACGGCGTGTCCGGCATTTTCAACCTGGGCACAGGCCGCGCGGAATCCTTCCAGGCGGTGGCAGACGCGACGCTGGCTTACCATAAGAAAGGCAGCATCGAGTACATTCCGTTCCCGGATAAGCTGAAAGGCCGCTACCAGGCATTCACCCAGGCGGACCTGACTAACCTGCGCGCCGCAGGCTACGACAAGCCGTTCAAGACCGTTGCCGAAGGCGTAACGGAATATATGGCCTGGCTGAACCGTGACCGCGATATAAATTCACAAAATCATTCGAGCGGTATCAAGGCGGCAACGAAGTGAATCTCCGGGAGCTTACAAAAGTAAGTGACTGAAGTGAACGCAGGCAGCCAACGCAGAGACAGCTTGAAGGATGAAGTGAATGAAAATACTGGTGATCGGCCCGTCCTGGGTGGGCGACATGATGATGTCGCAAAGTCTCTATCGCACGCTCAAGGCGCGTTATCCCCAGGCGATAATCGACGTGATGGCACCCGCATGGTGCCGTCCGCTGTTATCGCGTATGCCGGAAGTGAACGAGGCAATCCCGATGCCGCTCGGCCACGGGGCGCTGGAAATCGGTGAACGCCGCAAACTCGGCCATAGCCTGCGCGAGAAACGCTATGATCGCGCATATGTCCTGCCAAACTCCTTCAAATCCGCTCTTGTGCCCTTCTTTGCGGGCATCCCGCACCGTACCGGGTGGCGCGGTGAAATGCGCTACGGCCTGCTTAACGACGCCCGGGTGCTGGATAAAGAGGCCTGGCCGCTGATGGTAGAACGCTACGTGGCGCTGGCCTACGACAAAGGCGTGATGCGCAGCGCGAAAGATCTGCCGCAGCCGCTACTGTGGCCGCAGCTCCAGGTAAGCGACGGGGAGAAATCCCACACCTGCAACGCGTTTGGCATTTCGTCCGAACGCCCGATGATTGGCTTCTGCCCCGGCGCGGAGTTTGGTCCGGCAAAACGCTGGCCGCACTATCACTACGCAGAGCTGGCGAAACAGCTGATCGACGAAGGCTATCAAATTGTGCTGTTTGGCTCGGCGAAAGATCACGAGGCGGGCAATGAAATTCTCGCCACGCTCAGCACCGAGCAACAGGCCTGGTGCCGAAACCTGGCCGGGGAAACGCAGCTCGAGCAGGCGGTTATTTTGATTGCCGCCTGTAAAGCCGTTGTCAGCAACGACTCTGGCCTGATGCACGTCGCCGCCGCGCTGGATCGTCCGCTGGTGGCGCTGTATGGCCCGAGCAGCCCGGACTTCACGCCGCCGCTGTCGCACAAAGCGCGCGTAATTCGCCTGATCACCGGCTACCACAAGGTACGTAAAGGTGATGCCGCAGAAGGCTACCATCAGAGCCTGATCGACATTACGCCGCAGCGCGTTCTCGAAGAGCTCAACGAACTTCTGTTGAGCGAAGAAGGATAACGAATGCGGGTATTGATCGTTAAAACCTCTTCGATGGGCGATGTGCTGCATACGCTGCCGTCACTGACGGACGCGATGCGGGCCATTCCCGGCATTCGTTTTGACTGGGTGGTGGAAGAAGGCTTCGCGCAGATCCCCACCTGGCACGAAGCGGTTGACCGCGTGATCCCGGTGGCCATTCGCCGCTGGCGCAAAGCATGGTTCTCCGCACCGATTAAAGCCGAACGTAAAGCCTTCCGCGAAGCGGTGCAGGCCCGGCGTTACGACGCGATCATTGACGCTCAGGGCCTGGTGAAAAGCGCCGCGCTGGTCACGCGTCTGGCGCACGGCGTAAAGCACGGCATGGACTGGCAAACCGCCCGCGAACCGCTGGCGAGCCTGTTCTATAATCGTCGCCACCATATTGCGAAGCAGCAGCACGCCGTGGAACGTACCCGCGAGCTGTTCGCGAAAAGCCTGGGCTATGCAAAACCTGAAGCCCAGGGTGACTACGCTATTGCACAGCATTTTTTGCGCGAGACGGAGGAGCATGCTGAACCGTATCTGGTGTTCCTGCATGCCACAACGCGCGACGATAAGCACTGGCCGGAAACGCACTGGAGAAGGCTGATTGAACTAATGCAACCTTGCGGTATCCATATTAAACTCCCGTGGGGTGCAGAACATGAGCGGCAGCGTGCGGAACGTCTGGCAGCAGGCTTTTCCCACGTTGAGGTGTTACCCAAACTCACGCTGGCGCAGGTTGCCGCACAGCTGGCGGGCGCTAACGCCGTCGTTTCTGTGGATACAGGGTTAAGCCATTTAACCGCCGCACTGGATCGTCCTAATATCACGATTTTCGGCCCGACCGATCCGGGGTTGATCGGGGGTTACGGTAAAAACCAGCATCAGATGGTCAGCCCTACGCAACAAACGAAGGATATTAGCGCAGATGCTATTTTTTCATTTTTACAGGGCAGCCATCGGCTTTCCAACAGGGATATTTAACCCATGAGTTATGTATTTCTGCTGATTTTACTCTTTCCGGTGAAACTCCTCCGGAAGCTGTTTCGAAAAGACACGGGCAAAAACCTTGTCATTCAGACAGCCAAAATCGGTGACTTTATTAATGCGACACCTCTACTGGCATATCTGCAAAAAAGCGATGTGTTGGTCAGTCGCAGCGTTGGTGCGCTGGCGAAGCATGATGAGACTATCGAGCAGATCTATTTTATTGAGCAGCATAAGCGCAACCTGTGGCGTAAACTGTGCTTCGCGTGCAGGATCATGAACCGCTACGACAACGTCTACCTGCTACAACCCAACAGCGTGAACCTCTTTTTTGCCGCCGTCTGCAATGCTAAAAACAAACAATTTTTAACCATTTACACGCGCAGGTGGTATCACGGGATTTTCTATCTTGCGGCTGACGGTACCGTTGAGCATGGCAAAAAAACGCTTTCGGTGACGAACTACCTGAAACTGGCCGACCGCGCACTCACATGGCAAGACTCTCCCAAGCACGCCACAAAGCCGCTCTTTAAACCGACGACCTGGCCGGCCATTCTTGATAAACCTGACGTTATCCGCATCGGCATCAGTATTGCGGCGGGCAATAAAGCCAAAACCGTCCCTCCGGTTATCTGGAAGCGGATTGTTGATCAACTCGCTGATTTACCCTGCGAGTTTTATGTCTTCGGCGCGCCAAATGAACAGTCGTGGATGGACGATATCACCCGCCTTTACGGTGAAATCCCTAATTTTATCAATCTTATTGGCAAAATTTCGCTGGAAGAGCTTCCCTGGGCCATTTCTAAGATGGACTGTTATATCGCGTCTGACTCGGGGAATGTGTATATCGCAGACGCCGTTGGCGTTCCGGTAGTCCTGCTGTTTGGTCCGTGTTGTCACTATGAACAACGTCCGCTTGGCAATGTGTTGCTGATCGGGAATGACGACAACATTTGTTCTTATGTGTTTGAAACGCGCTATTACTTCCCGCAAGAACGGGAAGCACTATTCTCTGTCACTGACTCCGCGTTACACGATCTTCAGCAGTTTATCCGTACATTACCCAAAGCCCGCTCACTGGCTAGCGCTACCGACGCTCAAGGAAACTAATTTTTATGGCTTTTTTAAGCGTCATTATTGCTGCTCATAACGCTGAAGCTACGCTGCATGCCACGCTTTCAAGCCTGCTGGCAGCCACCGTTCAAGACACTGAAATTATTATTTTTAATGACAGTTCTGAGGATACCACGCAGGCAATAATTGAAGAGTGGTCACCTAAATTTCCTCAGATCATAACGCGCACCGTGAACTTTCGTAACGTCGGCCGGGTACGAAACAGTGCTGTCGCACTGGCATCCGGTGAATATATTACGATGCTCGACAGTGACGATTGCTTAAAGCCGGGCAGCCTCAGGGACGCAATTACCTTTCTGAAAGCGCAACGTCCGGATATGTTACTGACACGTTTGCTTGAGATTCGCGATCCCCGGAAAATGACTTCAGACTGGCAGGGATTCAATCCTGTGCCATTGTCACAAAATGAAGCAGTCGCTCGTTTCTTACGCCATAAAGACTTTCAGGCGCATCTCATTGGCCAGTTTATTCATCGTAGCCTGTACGAAAGCAACCCTATTCCTCCAATGTTATGTTATGAGGATTTCGCTGTCTTCCCCGGGATGTTGATGCAGTCGAGCAAAATAGTCTATCAACGCCAGGGGCATTATTATTACGTCAAGCGTCGCGACAGTTTGTCGAGCAGTCTGGACGCCAGCAAAATTTCAACGCTTGTCGAATGCACGTTACAGATGGAAAGAACATTTCCTTCAAGCTACAGGCATCTTGTCAATTGCCACTGGTTTGATATTTACAGCAACCATCGGTCCTGTCTTACAGACCAACAATTGCAACTCGTGAAACAACGCGTAAAGGCCATGTACACATTGTCTTTTTTCCTGTCCACCGATGTTCGTTTTAGCTACAAAAAAAGGGTTATTGAGGCGTTATGGAAAAAATAAAACCACGGCTATATCAACTGACGATTGCTTTGAGCCTCATCTCTTTGATGCTGGCATTAGTCAGTTCAGGGAAGCAAAGAGAGTTTTTCTATATTGCTATTTACGTCAGTATTATTGGCCTGGCTTTCGAATATAAAAAAATCACTCTTCGACCTTTTACTATAGCGCTGCCCATTTTGCTGATTGGGTTACTTAACCTCGGCTGGTACTTAGTCTATGAGTATCATAACGAGGGACTCAATCTTTACAGCGACTATCTAGGCGCCAGCAAAAAGTTAATTTTAGCGAGTATCCTGATTTTCTATATTGACCGCTTTAAGTTTTACATTGATAAAGACAACTTCAGGAAATTTTTCTTCTACGCAGCGGCCTTAGGGTTTGTGCTCGCCACAGGATATGGCTTGTGGCAGGCCTCGCAAGGTATGACTCGCGTTGAGATGGCAATTAACCGTGCCACCGTTTCAGCCTATGTTTATTCTGTCCTGTCACTGGCTTTCGTATACAGTCTTTACCTTCAGCAGAACGTGAAGCTGTATGTTGTCGCGGGTTTCACTATATTAATCTCTTACTTCGTCATACTGTTGACGGGTACCCGTGCTGCGATGGGTTTATATCTGCTTCTGGCGATAGTGCTCACGCTATATCATTTCAGAAAAATTCATCTCAAATCCACTCTCATCTTTTTATGCATTGTGGCCGGCATTGTCGTCGTAAGCTACAAGCCGTTGATTGCACCGAAAATAACGCAAACCCAAATTGAAGTTGAGAAATATCAGCAAGGCTATGACCGCACGTCACTGGGCGCACGTTTTTCGATGTGGACTGTCGGGATCGAGAATGGTCTTGCACATCCGTTGGGGCAATCACTTGAAGAGCGTGAAACGTGGACACGGCAGTATATAAAAGACGGTCATCCACATCTTGCTACCGCGCTCGTGTACATCAAAGTCCACCTGCATAATGAATTTATAGAGAAATATTCATTGCAGGGGATCCCCGGCGTGGCGGTTATGCTCTTTTTCTTCGTTTCGATGATTGTGTATGCCCTACGAAACAGAAACGCACTGCTGCTAACCTCGATGCTACTTTTGCTTTTGTATGGTCTGACGGATGTCATACTGCTCAGTTCAGAAGCCTTAATCTTCTTTATGGTTTTGTTTGCATTAAGTACACCTTTCACCCAAACAAAGCAGCAATAGCAAATATGCCCGCCTGGCGGGCATAACTATTTTTTGTACTGGTAAAACTCCGCCAGCGTCATCCCCACGGTCTTATCTGATAACCAGGTAAAGAGCTGCTCCAGATCCTGATAAAGCCCCTCAATCGCGGCCTCGTCTTTAAAAGTAGGGCTCCCGCCAGGCATAAATTCCGACGAATGCAGCATGAACTCTACGTAGTCATTTCCCTGAGACAGGCACTGCTGCGCCACCTTAATCATCTCCTCCGCGTTACCGCCGGCCGGGCGTAACCAGTTAACTGACGGAGAACGGTATTTACCGCGCAGACGATCGTAACCCTGCTTCAGGGAATTCAGCCATGCCGGGTGTTTATACTGGATGCTCATTGGCACTTCGAGGAGAAGGCTGTTTCCCGGCCGGGAAATGTCGTCTACGTCCAAAAAGTAGGCGCGATCGGGAAAATGCTGGTAATTCGTTCCGCCATTACCCTGCGGGGCACCTTTCGCGTTGCGCCAGTTCACGCGCGGCGTAACGGAACAATCTACCTGATACCCCAGCTCAATCAGTAACCGGGCGTAACGGCTGTCGAATGCCCAGCGCCCGGCGCGATGGCTGAGCATTTTTGTCTGGAAAGTCTCTTCCAGTAAGCGGGTCATGAACAGCACTTTCTCACGCATGACCTCGTCTGAAAACTCAATCAGATAAGGCTGCCAGCGCCAGTCATCACCGGTCAGATCGTGCTCCGGAGGGCTGTTCCAGGCATGGAGATGCATTCCTACCTCGCCCTGCCCCCGGGCTATGACCTCTTTCGCGAACTCAATGAACACCGGTTCGACGGCCATCTCGTAGTTGGTGAGCCAGACAGGCTTAAAGCCGAAACGCTCGCAAAGCGTCTGAAACCGCGCCAGGTAGCGCGCGTTTTCCGTTTTGATGACCCGGTGGTTCTGCCAGAGATTATCCCCTTCGGTATCGATCGTGATGATAAACGCTGGTTTTTTCATAATGAGTCCGTAAGACAAAATAGTTAGCGCTATGTTACGCACGCCCGAAAGCTGGAGTAAACCCTTCCAGGGAAATTCCTGACATTATGGAGAAAGAGTGCAAGTCGTTACCAGGTCTATTAGAATTGCCAACAGTACAACGCCGATAAGATGATGATGAATAACTTACCTGACACGCCTGATTTGCGCATTTTACTGATTAAACTTCGCCATCATGGTGACATGTTACTCACCACCCCCGTCATCAATTCATTGCGCCAGAAATGGCCTGAAGCCCAAATCGACGTGCTTCTCTATGAAGAGACGCGAGACATGCTCGCCGCGCATCCGGCAATCGGTACGCTCTATGGTATCGATCGTAAATGGAAGCAGTTGGGGACGCTGAAGCACCTGCAAAAAGAGTGGCAGTTGCTTCGTGCTTTACGCGCTCAGCATTATCATCTGGTGATCAATCTTGCCGATCAGTGGCGCAGCGCGCTGGTTACCCGCTTCACCGGCGCACCGGTTCGGCTCGGGTTCGCTTTTAACAAGCGCAATAATGCCTTCTGGCGTTTTTGTCACAGTGAACTGGTCTCGGTCGCCAGCCATCAGAACCTGCACACCGTTGAACAAAACCTGTCCATACTGAAACCATTACCCGTTGCCGCCAGACCCGCCGTCACCATGGCTTACAGCGCGGATGACTGGCACCATGCACATCACAAGCTGACACAAAAGGGCGTGGGGGAACGCTATATCGTTATTCAACCCACTTCACGCTGGTTCTTTAAGTGCTGGGACGAAGGCAAAATGGCGCAAACTATCGCCGCGTTGCAGCAGGACGGCCACACTATCGTCCTTACGGCGGGACCGGATAAGAAAGAGCTGGCGATGATTGACCGCATTCTTGCCGCCTCCCCGCAGACGGGTGTTGTATCGCTGGCAGGGCAGTTAACCCTGCGCCAGCTGGCCTCGCTTATCGATCACGCAGCCCTGTTCATTGGCGTTGACTCCGTCCCCATGCACATGGCCGCCGCCCTTCAGACGCCCTGCGTGGCGCTGTTTGGCCCGTCAAAATTGACGTTCTGGTCGCCATGGCAGGTTAACGGCGAGGTCATCTGGGCTGGTAACTACGGCCCGCTTCCCAACCCTGACGCCATTGATACAAAAACGACGGAACGTTATCTCGACGCCATCCCCGTTGATGCTGTCGTCTCCGCCGCAAGGAGATACCTGCAATGAAGCTTCATCGTCTGGCCATTGTGCGCCAAAAATATCGGCCGGATGGGGGAGCAGAACGTTTTGTCTCCAGGGCACTCACCGCGCTGAGCAATCAAAATCTTGAGCTCAACGTCATCACCCGCGAGTGGCAGGGCGAAAAGCAGGACGACTGGCATATTCATATCTGCGATCCACGAAAGTGGGGCCGCATCAGCCGTGAACGCGGCTTTGCACACGCCGCGCGCGCGCTGTGGCAGCAACAGCAGTTTGATATTGTACAGAGCCACGAACGTATTCCGGGCTGCGATATTTACCGCGCCGGAGATGGTGTACATCGACGCTGGCTGCTACAGCGTACGCGTATTCTTCCCGCCTGGCGCGCGAAGCTGCTCATGCACGATCGCTATCACCGCTACGTGATGAACGCCGAACGTGAAATGTACCAGGCTCCCGAGTTGAAAGCCGTTATCTGTAATGCGGAGATGATCAAGCGCGAAATCGTCGAAGACTTTGATATTGACGCAAAAAAGATACATGTGATTTATAATTCAATAGATTCCCGCCGCTTCGTTCCGGCAGAAGAGAGGCAGCGCGCTGTACTGCGTAAGCAATTTGGCTTACCCGCTGATGCCGTCATTTTCTGCTTCGTGGGTTCAGGGTTTGAACGCAAGGGGCTGGCAAGCGCTATTCAGGCTATAGCAGGAACATCGGCGTGGCTGGTTGTGGTCGGTCAGGATAAAGCGGAAAGCCGTTATCGCGACCTCGCCCGTTCATTAGGCTGTGAGGGGCAAATCCGTTTCCTGGGGATGCAAAAAGAGACGCTGCCATTTTATCAGCTTTCTGATGGTTTACTGCTGCCGACGCTGTATGATCCTTTCCCTAACGTCATACTTGAAGCAATGGCCTGTGGATTGCCCGTCATTACGTCAGAGAGTTGCGGTGGTTCAGAATTTATTGAGCAAGGCCAGAACGGGTTTTACTGTGATGCACTTGATATCCACACATTGAAGGAGGCCGTCATGTCCATCCCTTCACTGGAAAAAAATAACAATATGGGGCTTGCGGCGCGTGAACGCGTCAGAGAAGCAACCCCTGAAAAACTATCAAGTCAGCTTATTTCGCTTTATCAAAAATTACTGGATTAATAATGCGCATCCTAATGATTATTGATGGTTTACCCGGTGGAGGAGCCGAAAAAACGGTTCTCACCCTCTCCAGCGGACTGACAGAACTGGGGCATCAGGTCACCCTTTTCTCCTTACGGAAGGTGTGCGACTACGCCATTCCGGAAGGCATCGATTTTCAGGTCGTGCAGGATACCTGTAAAAAACCCTGGCGGAAGCTGACCGAGATCCCGCGTCGCGCCCGTTTGCTGGATCGCGCCATTGAGCAGGCAGAACGCAGCGGTAAATTTGACGTCGTCTTCTCGCATCTGCATAAAACCGACCGTATCGTGGCGCACAGCCGCGTGCTGGATCGCGATAAGGTCTGGTTCTGCGTACATGGGATGTTCTCCTTCTCCTATTTGCGCCATCGCAGCGGGCTTTCTCGCTGGTTTAAGCATTATAAAATTCGTCATACCTATGAAAACCGCAACGTGGTGGCGGTATCCGGCGCCGTGCTGCACGATCTGTCTGAAGTACTCGCGATCCCCCTGCGGCGCAAAGCGGTTATCCATAACCCGTTTGATATCCCTGAAATTCAGCGTCTGGCGGAAGCGCCCTTTGAGATGCAGGGGCAGAATTACATTATCCACGTTGGCCGTTTTCATGAGCACAAACGTCACGACCGGCTGCTGCGGGCGTTTGCGATGAGCAAGATTGACGCATCGCTGGTGTTGATGGGCAAAGGCTCTGACGTGAAAATTAACCAGCTCAAACAGCTTGCCGCTAAGCTGGGAATTGAAAACAAGATCGTCTTCCGCCCGTTTGAAACCAACCCCTACCCGTGGATCAAAGGTGCACGCCTTTTAGTGTTAAGTTCCGACTGCGAAGGTTTTGGTAATGTACTGGTAGAGTCCATTATCTGTCAGACCCCACCGGTGAGTACAAACTGCCCTGGCGGCCCTGCTGAGATCCTTACTGGCCCTCTGGCGCGCGGTCTGACCGCGTTAACCGACGAATCACTGGCGAAAACACTGGCAGAACTGTATGCCTCTCCGCCGGTTGTTGATCGCGAAACGATCGCATCGTTCGGTATCAACGCCATTTGCCAGCAATACATTGCTTTGGTCGACAACCAAAAATAATCAGGTTTCATATGCAAAATTCAGCGCCTTTATTAAGCGTGGTGGTTGCCGTTTATAACGGTGAAGCTTTTCTCGATCAGTTCTTTACCTGCCTTGTAAATCAACATATCGACAGTATGGAAGTCATCATCGTGAATGACGGCTCCACTGACCGCTCGATGCAGATTGTCGAAAAATGGCGCGAACAGCTGCCACAGATGCAGGTTATTGAACAACCTAATCAGGGCGTGTCCATCGCGCGTAATACCGGCCTGGCCGTTGCGACCGGCCAATATCTCTCTTTTCCGGATATTGATGATGTCTTCAAACCCGGCATGTACCAGCGTCTGCTGGATATGGCCGTCACGCAGAACCTGGATGTCGCCACCTGCAATGGCAACTACGTCTGGGAAAATAACAAAAAACCGTCTCGCCCTATCTTCCCTGAAGATAAGCTCGCCTCAACGGGCGTCATGAATGGCGCGGCATGGTTAAAAACGGCGCTGGATTCACGTAAGTTCCTGCATGTGACCTGGCTGAATATCTATCGTCACGATTTTATTCGTCAGCACGGCTTCCGTTTCGAGCCTGGCCTGCGCCATCAGGATATCCCGTGGACGACTGAGGTGCTGCTTGCTGCGGAACGCGTTCAGTACACCAGCGAACGCTTTTACGACTACTACATTCACTCCGCCTCGGTATCGCACACCCCGGATAATGACGACACGCTGATTCGCTCAGCGCGCCATTACATGAAGATCCTGAAGATGCTTGATGCCATTAACCAGCGCTACCCGGATAAAGTGAAAAATATCCCGGCCTGTCACTGGCAAATCGCCAAAGAGGGTCTGGGAATTATTCATACCTTCGACAACATGAAGGATGAAGCGAAGAAATCAATGATAATCAAAGAGTTCTTCGACACCGGGATCTGGAAGCTCATCTGGAAAAGTGCCAAAAGCCCGCGTTTGCGCTGGCGCCTGGGCCGACGCTACTTCCGTTTAAAACGGTATCTGGCATAAGAGATAGCTTTAGCACGCTTAAATGCTTAGAATTTCCCGGCCGAAACTAAAAAAACGGATAATCGCTTGGAATTGTTGTATACCGCCCTGCTCTACATCATTCAGCCACTGGTGTGGCTGCGACTGTTGCTTCGTAGCCGTAAAGCGCCTGCGTACCGTAAACGCTGGGCCGAACGCTATGGCTACTGCCGCAATAAAGTGGCGCCGGACGGTATTCTGCTGCATTCCGTGTCAGTTGGGGAAACGCTGGCCGCCATTCCACTGGTGCGTGCCTTACGCCATCGTTATCCGTCACTGCCCATCACCGTCACCACGATGACGCCAACCGGCTCAGAGCGCGTGATGTCTGCCTTCGGTAAAGACGTGCATCACGTCTACCTGCCGTACGATCTCCCCTGCGCCATGAACCGTTTCCTGAATACCGTTCGCCCTAAACTGGTGATCGTCATGGAAACTGAACTGTGGCCGAATATGATTTCCGCCCTGCATGCCCGTAAAATTCCTTTGGTTATCGCCAACGCGCGTCTGTCGGAACGCTCGGCGAAAGGGTACGGCAAGCTGGGTAAATTTATGCGTCGCCTGCTCAGCAAAATTACGCTGATCGCCGCGCAGAACGAAGAAGATGCCGCGCGCTTTATCGCCCTCGGCCTGAAGCGCAACCAGCTTGCGGTCACGGGTAGCCTGAAGTTCGATATTTCCGTCACCCCTGAACTCGCCGCCCGTGCGGTAACGCTGCGTCGTCAGTGGGCGCCGCGTCGCCAGGTCTGGATTGCCACCAGCACCCATGACGGCGAAGAGGCCATTATTCTTCAGGCTCACCGCCAGCTGCTGGAAAAATTCCCTGATTTACTGCTGATTCTGGTTCCTCGACATCCTGAGCGTTTTAAAGATGCCCGGGAGATGGTGCAAAAAGGCGGTTTCAGCTTCACCCTGCGCAGCAGCGGCGAAATCCCCTCTGGCAGCACGCAGGTGGTGATTGGCGATACGATGGGCGAACTGATGCTGCTGTACGGGATTGCCGATCTTGCTTTCGTTGGCGGAAGCCTGGTGGAGCGCGGTGGTCATAACCCGCTGGAGCCGGCAGCCCACGCCATTCCCGTGCTGATGGGTCCACACACGTTTAACTTCAAAGATATCTGCGCGAAATTGCAGCAAGCCGATGGCTTAATCACCGTGACCGATGCGGACTCGGTGGTCAAAGAGGTCTCAACCCTTCTGACTGACGAAGATTACCGCCTGTGGTACGGTCGTCACGCCGTTGAAGTCCTGCATCAGAACCAGGGTGCACTGACCCGTCTGCTGCAACTTCTGCAACCTTACCTGCCGCAGCGGAGCCACTAATGTCAACGCGTCTGTCGGTCGTGATGATCGCCAAAAACGCCGCCGACCTGCTTCCGGATTGCCTGGCCTCTGTTGCCTGGGCTGACGAAATCGTCATTCTCGATTCCGGAAGTACGGACAATACGGCGGACGTTGCCCGTGCAGCCGGGGCAAAAGTCTTTACCGACACCGACTGGCAGGGCTACGGTATTCAGCGTCAGCGTGCGCAGGGTTACGCCACAGGCGATTACGTGTTGATGATCGATACCGATGAGCGCGTCACCCCGGAACTCCGACAGGCCATTCAAACGGTGCTTGCCGCGCCACAGCCCGGCGCGGTCTACAGTATCGCGCGTCGTAACTATTTCCTGGGCCGCTTTATGCGCCACAGCGGCTGGTACCCCGACCGCGTGATGCGCCTCTATGCCCGCGAGCGTTATCAGTACAACGACAACCTGGTCCATGAGTCTCTGGCCTGCGATAACGCTCAGGTCATCCCCCTGACGGGCGATCTGCTTCATCTGACCTGCCGCGATTTCGCCAGCTTCCAGCGGAAACAGCTGAACTATGCCACCGCCTGGGCACAGGAGCGGCATGCGCGCGGCAAGAAGGCCACGCTGACCGGCATCTTCACCCACACTCTGGGCGCGTTTCTGAAAACGCTGCTGCTACGTGGTGGCGTGCTGGACGGCAAACAGGGCTGGTTACTGGCGGTAGTGAATGCCCAGTATACTTTCAATAAATACACCGAGCTGTGGGCGCTGAACCGCGGCTACTCAGAGAAAACGTGAGCCATGAGCACAAAAGCGATTTATCCGGGTACCTTCGATCCGATCACTAACGGTCATCTTGATATCATCACCCGTGCGGCGTGTATGTTCGACAAGGTGATTCTGGCCATTGCCGCCAGCCCGAGCAAAAAGCCGATGTTCGACCTGAACGAACGCGTGCAGCTTGCCACCGATGCGATTTCGCATTTGTCGAATGTTGAGGTCGTCGGATTCAGCGATTTGATGGCAAACTTTGCCCGTGCCCAGCAGGCCAATATCCTGATCCGCGGTCTTCGCGCGGTAGCAGACTTCGAATATGAGATGCAGCTGGCGCACATGAACCGCCATCTGATGCCGGAGCTGGAGAGCGTATTCCTGATGCCCTCCAAAGAGTGGTCCTTCATCTCTTCTTCGCTGGTGAAAGAGGTGGCGCGCCATCGCGGGGACGTTACCCACTTTCTGCCGGTTAACGTCCACCAGGCGTTGATGGAAAAGTTAAAGTAACCCTACTTCTGGCACTGACGGCAGTAAAACGTGGCGCGCTGAGCGTGCTTCGTGGCAATAATCGGCGTCCCGCATGCTCTGCACGGTTCCCCCTTACGACCATAAACCTGCAACTCCTGCGCAAAATAGCCCGGCTTCCCGTCGCTTTGCAGAAAATCCTTCAGCGTCGTCCCGCCCTGCTCAATTGAGCGCAGCAGTACCGCTTTAATCACTCTGACCAGCAGCTCGCACTCCTGCGCAGACAGCGAAGAGGCCAGCCGATCGGGATGGATCCCGGCGGCAAACAACGATTCGCTGGCATAGATATTCCCCACGCCCACGACCAGCTTGTTATCCATCAGCCAGGGTTTAATCGGGGTTTTCTTTTTCGCGCACTTCTCTTTGAGATAATCTGCGTTAAACGCCTCTGAGAGCGGCTCAGGTCCAAGATGCGCCAGCACGTTGTGCCCTTCCAGCTCTTTGGTCCACAGCCATGCACCAAAGCGACGCGGGTCGGTGTAACGCAGCACCTTGCCGTTACTCATCACCAGATCAACGTGGTCGTGCTTTTCCGCAGGCAACTCTTCGGTGAGGATGCGCAGGCTTCCCGACATGCCCAGATGGATAATGATCCAGCCGTCAGGCAGCTCCAGCAGCAGGTATTTCGCGCGGCGCTGTACGCTCAGGACGGGTTTATCGCTTAACGCGTGGATCTCATCGGACACCGGCCAGCGCAGACGCCCGTTGCGAACGACAGCATGAAGAATAGTCGCGCCAACCAGATGGGGCTCAATGCCGCGGCGGCTGGTCTCTACCTCAGGTAATTCAGGCATGGTTCCTCCGTTGAGATGCAGAATGCAAAAAACCCCGCAGTTGCGGGGTTTTTCAATACAAGAAGACTAAAATTATTTGATTTTAGCTTCTTTGTACAGTACGTGCTGGCGTACAACTGGATCGAATTTTTTCAGTTCCAGTTTTTCCGGCTTAGTACGTTTGTTCTTCGTGGTGGTGTAGAAGTGACCTGTACCAGCAGAAGAAACCAGCTTGATTTTCTCGCGAATACCTTTAGCCATGATTTATTTCCTCTTTAAGTACTTAGTACTTTTCGCCACGGGCACGCAGTTCGGACAGAACTGTATCGATGCCTTTCTTATCGATTACACGCATACCTTTAGCAGATACGCGCAGGGTGACAAAACGCTTCTCGCTCTCAACCCAGAAACGGTGAGAGTGCAGGTTCGGCAGGAAACGGCGTTTAGTCGCGTTCAGTGCGTGGGAACGGTTGTTACCGGTCACCGGACGCTTGCCAGTAACTTGGCAGACTCGGGACATGTCTATTCTCCAAAAATCAAATTAGCTCGAGCTTCGTATGGGGTATCGGCGCCTCGTCAGGCTTTACAGCCCGGTCATCGCATAGTTCTATTGAACTCTCGATTGCCAGGCCCAAATGCCAAACCCGAGATTCTCAAAGGTGGCGTAGTATACGCTGACTCGGCGGTGTGCTCAAGTCCCGAACAGACAAAGATCCCGATGGATCGCGAGAAAAGGCCTAAATCCAGCCACGTTCGGCAAAAGAAATGTACTCTCCGCGGCCAATTATCAGATGGTCCAGCACACGAATGTCCATGAATTGACAGCATTTGATAATACGTTCGGTAATTGCTTTGTCAGCTCTGCTTGGTTCTGCACAGCCAGAGGGGTGATTATGCGCGAGGATCACGCCGGCTGCATTCACTTTTATCGCTTCCCGCACAATTTCACGCGGATGCACCTCAACGTGGCTCAATGTTCCCGAAAAAAGGCGGGTATGTTTCAGTACCCGGTTTTTGTTGTCGAGAAAGATCACCATAAAGATCTCCCGCTCCAGATCGGAAAGCTGGCTTTGCAGAAATTCGCGGGTCATGTCGGGGGTGAGGATCGGGTCTTCTTCCTCCATACGCACGTTGTAAAATCGCCGGGCCAGCTCCGCAATGCCCCGCAGCTGGGCATATTTCGCCACGCCAATACCCTCAACGTGCGTAAACGCCTCCAGCTCGGCGGTCAACAATCCATACAGTGAGCCGAAATGGTCTATCAGCTCTTTCGCCAGCGTAAATACCGTTTTCCCCGGCGTGCCTGTGCGTAAAAAGAGCGCCAGCAGCTCGTCGTCCTTTAACAACGTGACGCCATGGCGCAGCATTTTTTCACGCGGTAGCAGCAGTTCAGTCTCTTCCATGCCCGGCCTCCTTCTGTTTGCCATTATGCTGCCACAGGCAAATTCGGGGCTCGACGCTGGCGTTTCGTTCTTGCGTAGCGCCTCGCAAAGTGAATTAAGGACATCATCACCCCGTTTTAGGGATTGTGATAAAATGCCCGCTCTCTGGTGAAACCCAACAGGAAAGAATCATGATGAGCCTGGCCGGTAAAAAAATCGTTCTTGGCGTCAGCGGCGGTATTGCTGCCTATAAAACGCCAGACCTGGTGCGCCGTTTGCGCGAGCGCGGGGCCGACGTACGGGTCGCGATCACCGAAGGCGGCAAAGCCTTTATCACCCCGCTGAGCCTGCAAGCCGTCTCGGGATACCCGGTATCCGACAGCCTTCTCGACCCGGCAGCCGAAGCCGCAATGGGCCATATTGAGCTGGGGAAATGGGCCGATCTGGTTATCCTTGCCCCCGCCACGGCAGATGTAATTGCCCGCGTGGCGGCCGGGATGGCGAACGATCTGGTAACGACCATTTGCCTCGCCACGCCTGCGCACGTCGCGGTTGTACCCGCAATGAACCAGCAGATGTATCGCAACGCCGCTACCCAGCATAATCTGGATACGCTGGCCTCGCGCGGCCTGCTAATTTGGGGACCGGAGAGCGGCAGCCAGGCCTGTGGCGACGTGGGGCCAGGGCGTATGCTCGACCCATTGACGATTGTTGATATGGCCGCCGCCCATTTCTCGCCTGTCAACGATCTGCAACATCTCAACATCATGATTACCGCGGGCCCCACGCGCGAGCCGCTGGATCCGGTGCGATACATCACCAACCACAGCTCCGGCAAAATGGGCTTTGCAATTGCTGCCGCGGCAGCCAAACGCGGCGCGAACGTGACGCTGGTGAGCGGCCCGGTGTCGCTTACCACCCCTGCGTTTGTGCGGCGTATTGATGTAACTACCGCGCTGGAAATGGAAGCCGCCGTACAGGCGCATGCTCAACAACAGCATATTTTTATCGGCTGTGCGGCCGTCGCTGATTACCGCGCCGAAACCATTGCCGACGCCAAAATTAAAAAGCAAGGTGATGAATTAACAATAAAAATGGTGAAGAACCCGGATATCGTTGCCGGTGTCGCCGCATTGAAAACTCATCGTCCTTACGTTGTTGGGTTTGCCGCAGAAACGAATAATGTGGAAGAATATGCCCGGCAAAAACGTACCCGCAAAAACCTCGATTTGATTTGCGCGAACGACGTATCGCTGTCCACGCAAGGATTTAACAGCGACAGCAACGCATTGCACCTTTTCTGGCAGGATGGAGATAAAGTCTTACCGCTTGAGCGCAAAGAACTCCTGGGCCAACAATTACTGGACGAGATCGTTACCCGTTATGATGAAAAAAATCGACGTTAAGATTCTGGACCCGCGCGTTGGCGAGCAATTTCCGCTGCCAACGTATGCCACCTCCGGCTCTGCCGGTCTTGACCTGCGCGCCTGTCTCGATGACGCCGTAGAACTGGCGCCGGGTGCAACGACCCTGATCCCGACCGGGCTGGCGATTCACATTGCTGACCCGTCACTGGCAGCGGTGATCCTGCCGCGCTCTGGCCTGGGCCATAAGCATGGCGTCGTGCTGGGTAACCTGGTCGGCCTGATCGACTCTGACTATCAGGGTCAGCTGATGGTTTCCGTCTGGAACCGTGGCCAGGACAGCTTCACCATTGAACCGGGCGAGCGTATTGCGCAGATGGTGTTTGTACCGGTGGTGCAGGCAGAATTTAACCTGGTGGCAGACTTCGACGCTACCGACCGTGGCGAAGGCGGCTTCGGCCATTCCGGGCGCAAATAACCGCCCGACAAACACGCATCTCACAGCGCCATAATGCAATAACAAACCGCAAACGTCAGTTTGCGGGTCGCTGTGTGGTTGCCAGCCTGACAAGTGCTTATTTTCAGGGGTATTTTGTAACATGGCAGAAAAACAAACCGCGAAAAGGAATCGTCGCGAAGAAATACTTCAATCTCTGGCTCTGATGCTTGAATCCAGCGACGGCAGTCAACGCATCACCACCGCCAAGCTGGCGGCCTCTGTGGGCGTGTCAGAGGCGGCGCTGTATCGTCATTTCCCGAGCAAAACCCGGATGTTCGACAGCCTGATCGAGTTTATCGAAGATAGCCTGATCACGCGCATCAACCTGATTCTGAAGGATGAAAAAGACACCAGCACGCGTCTGCGTCTGATTGTGCTGCTGATTCTGGGCTTTGGTGAACGTAACCCGGGTCTGACCCGTATTCTGACTGGCCACGCGCTGATGTTTGAACAGGATCGTCTGCAAGGCCGTATAAACCAGCTTTTTGAGCGTATCGAAGCCCAGCTTCGTCAGGTTCTGCGCGAGAAGAAAATGCGGGAAGGTGAGGGATATAATACGGATGAGACGCTGCTGGCAAGCCAGATCCTGGCATTTTGCGAAGGGATGCTCTCCCGGTTTGTGCGCAGCGAGTTTAAATATCGACCAACGGACGATTTTGACGCCCGCTGGCCGTTAGTGGCAGCACAATTACAGTAACGCCATCGCCGGATGGCGGCTTCGCCTTATCCGGCCTACGAACAGGTAGGCCCGGTAAGCGTAGCGCCACCGGGCAACGCAATTAAACCCCGAACTCTTCGCGATACGCTTTTACCGCCGCCAGGTGATCCGCCATCTCAGGCTTCTCTTCCAGATATGCAATCAGGTCTGTCAGCGTGATGATAGAGATCACTTTGCAGCCATAATCGCGTTCCACTTCCTGAATAGCAGAGATGTCGCCACGCCCACGCTCCTGACGATCGAGCGAAATCAGCACACCCGCAAGCGTTGCACCGTTAGCCTGGATAATTTCCATCGATTCACGGATCGCGGTGCCTGCGGTGATCACGTCATCCACCAGCATCACGCGGCCCTGCAACGCACTGCCGACCAGATTGCCGCCTTCACCGTGGGTTTTGGCCTCTTTACGGTTAAAGCAGTACGGTACGTCGCGGTCATGGTGCTCCGCCAGCGCCACCGCCGTGGTGGTTGCAATTGGAATGCCTTTGTACGCGGGGCCAAACAGCAGATCGAAATCAATCCCGGAATCTACCAGCGCTTCGGCATAGAAGCGGCCTAACAGTGCCAGGTCGCGCCCGGTATTAAACAGCCCGGCGTTGAAGAAATACGGGCTTTTACGCCCGGATTTCAGCGTGAACTCGCCAAACTTAAGTACCTGCTTGTTAAGCGCAAACTCAATAAACTGGCGCTGATACGATTTCATGGATTTGCTCCTTTGTCTTTTCAGTCTTACAGGCAAAAAAAAGGCGACTCATTGGTCGCCTTAAAATCAATTTTCTAACGCCGCTTTCTGCGTCGCTACAATAGATTCAATACCCCCTCGGGCCAACGCCAGCAAGGTGAGCAGTTCTTCGTGAGTGAATGGCTCGCCTTCTGCCGTGCCCTGCACTTCAATGATGCGACCATCTTCGGTCATCACCACGTTCATGTCGGTTTCTGCGGCAGAATCTTCAACGTATTCCAGATCGCAAAGCGCTTCGCCGTTAACAATACCAACGGAGACAGCAGCAACCATCCCTTTCATTGGGTTGGTTTTCAGCTTACCGGCGGCAACCAGCTTGTTCAGCGCATCTGCCAGCGCCACACAGGCACCGGTAATGGAGGCCGTACGCGTGCCGCCATCGGCCTGGATCACGTCGCAGTCCAGCGTGATGGTGAACTCACCCAGCGTTTTTAAGTCAACCGCGGCGCGGAGCGCACGTGCGATCAGGCGCTGGATCTCCATAGTACGGCCGCCCTGCTTACCTTTTGCCGCTTCACGAGCATTACGGGTATGGGTTGCGCGCGGCAACATACCGTATTCCGCGGTGATCCACCCCTGCCCCTGACCTTTCAGGAAGCGAGGCACGCCCTCTTCGATGGACGCGGTGCAAAGCACTTTGGTGTCACCAAACTCAACCAGCACGGAGCCTTCAGCGTGTTTTGTATAGTTACGGGTCAGGGTGACGGGACGCACCTGGTTGGCGCTACGACCTGCTGGACGCATGATGGATTCTCCGGCTTGAAACGAATGTGGCTGCGCATTATACGGATAAAGGACGCTTATTCCTATCCTGAGAAGCCCCTGAAAGCTATAATCCCCCCATCTCTCCTTTAAAAACGGGAATGTCTATGATCCGCAGTATGACCGCCTACGCCCGGCGTGAAATCAAGGGTAGCTGGGGTAGCGCTACCTGGGAAATGCGCTCGGTAAACCAGCGCTATCTGGAAACATATTTCCGTATGCCGGAACAGTTCCGCAGCCTGGAGCCTGTGGTGCGTGAGCGTATCCGTACGCGTCTGACCCGCGGGAAAGTGGAATGTAACCTGCGTTTTGAGCCCGATGCCAGTGCCCAGGGCGAACTGATCCTGAACGAAAAGCTGGCAAAACAGCTGGTTAATGCGGCGAACTGGGTCAAAATGCAAAGCGATGAAGGCGAGATCAACCCGGTTGATATTCTGCGCTGGCCTGGCGTGATGGCCGCCGGAGAGCAGGATCTGGACGCGATTACCGCTGAAATCCTGGCTGCACTCGACGGCACGCTGGATGACTTTATCGTTGCCCGCGAAACCGAAGGCCAGGCGCTGAAAGCGATGATTGAGCAACGCCTTGAAGGCGTGAGCGCCGAAGTGGCTAAAGTGCGCGCTCATATGCCAGAAGTGCTGCAATGGCAGCGTGAGCGTCTTGTCGCCAAACTGGAAGAGGCGGAAGTCCAGCTGGAAAACAACCGTCTGGAACAAGAGCTGGTGCTGATGGCGCAGCGTGTAGACGTGGCTGAAGAGCTGGATCGTCTGGAAGCGCACGTTAAAGAGACCTACAACATCCTGAAGAAGAAAGAAGCGGTAGGCCGCCGTCTCGACTTTATGATGCAGGAGTTCAACCGCGAGTCGAACACGCTGGCGTCTAAGTCTATCAATGCAGAGGTGACCAATTCAGCAATTGAACTGAAGGTCCTGATTGAGCAGATGCGCGAGCAGATCCAGAATATCGAGTAATACCTTTCAGGGTGGTGTCTGGCACATCACCCATTACTTTTTCTAATCCTTATTTATCCTTACTTTCTTTGCCTCCCGCCTTATCACAAGCCCGCCTGGCATGCGTTGATAAATTCCTTTAGGGCAAATCTCCTCGCCTTAGAAAATCTCAATCGTGATCTTGCGCACAAATCGCTAACCTCCTCCACTTCATTCCGGAGGGTTTATGCTGCTTCACATTCTCTATCTTATTGGCATTACCGCTGAAGCCATGACCGGCGCGCTTGCCGCTGGACGTCGCCGAATGGACACCTTCGGCGTGATCATTATTGCCACGGCCACTGCGCTCGGCGGCGGGTCCGTGCGCGATATCCTGCTTGGCCATTATCCGCTCGGCTGGGTTAAAAACCCTGAGTACGTCATTATCGTGGCAACGGCAGCCGTGTTAACTACGATTGTAGCCCCGGTGATGCCTCATTTGCGCCGCTTGTTCCTGGTGCTGGATGCGCTTGGGCTGATTGTTTTTTCCATCATTGGCGCACAAATTGCTCTCGATATGGGTGAAGGCCCGGTTATCGCCACCATTGCGGCGGTGATCACGGGCGTGTTTGGCGGGGTGCTGCGCGATATGTTCTGCAAACGTATCCCGCTGGTTTTCCAGAAGGAACTGTACGCCGGCATCTCCTTTGCCGCGGCAGTGCTTTATGTCGCCTTGCAGCACTATGTCACCAACCACGATGTGGTGGTTATCTCTACCCTGCTGTTTGGCTTCACCGCGCGTATGCTGGCATTGCGCCTGAAGCTGGGCCTGCCGGTTTTTCATTACAAGCACAACGCGCATTAAGGTCAGAACCCGTTAATGTGCTGCTCAGCCAGCCACCTTGCCAGCCTATCAACGGGAGGCGCATGCAGCCAGTTAACGACCTGCTGCGCCTTCTCTTCACCTGTTCCCGGCAAAGCCTGCCAGTCAGCGGCGCTCCGCTGATTCAGCGCCTGCCACGACGCCGCCCCAACCGCATTCAACGTGGCTTTTGTCAGCGGGATCCCCATCGCTGTGACCCAGCGAATAAAAGGTTGTTTGCGCACAATATTAAAACGATGCCAGAGCGATAACCCGCGCCCGGCGGAAAAGCCAGGCGTGGACTGTAGCTGCGCCTGCGTCAGTGTTAACCACGAAAAAATATGCTCGAAACGATGCGTCTGATGAAGCGTTCGCCAGCCCGCCTCGCCTAACCCCTCGATCCCTAGCCCTTGTTTCGAGCTAAGCCACGTCAACCGGGCAAAGAACTGTTCCATACACGCTGGTGAGGCATAAAAACAGGTCAGCGAGTGGTACTGCAGGGCCGGAGGTTCTGGTTTTTCCCTGTTCGCTCCCCGCCAGACAACTCGATCGAATCGGGGGATCCCCTGCCCGGCGAGGCTTATCAGAACCTGATCGCCGGGAACAATATCCAGCCGCTGCCAGCGTGTGACCGACCCCAGGCTCACCCGCCGCACCTGTTTATCATCAAGCTTTACTGGATCCAGTTCGGCTACAACGGACACCTTGCCCGTTCGCCCGACGCCAAACTGTATCCCTCGCACTTCAGCAACCTGAGCGACAGGCGTATATTTCCATGCGACAACCCAACGGCCTTCACCGGGTAACCAACCGTCGCCCGCGGGTTCATCCGCTGAACGCACCACAATGCCGTCCGTGGCAAAGGGCAATGCTGTTGTATGCCACGCTGAACGCTGCGCTTCGACCACATTCACAGACGCGGCGGGCAGCGTATAACGCGCCGTCAGGGTGAACCCGGCTTTTGACAAAGCATCCAGAGATACCTGCATCTCTTTAGGTCCATCCGGCCAGGCCCAGATAAACACGCCGAGCTGCCTGAGAAGTGCGCTATCGTTATGACGCATCATGGCGCCCGCCACTTTTGCCCGCATGTTCATCCCCCCCATCTGACGCTGGATGTGGTTTTCATGAATCCAGAACAGTTCACCCTGTAAGACGCTATTTGCCAGGGGGCCGGACAGGTTTTGCGGAACAGAGGGGATTGATCGAACCTGCGCCGTCCAGTCTTCACCTTTCACACCGTTGCCACGGCTAATGGCCCGGACAAGCTTCCCGCCCTGGTACACCAGCGTCACAGCCACGCCATCCACTTTGGGCTGCATCCAGAGATGTTGCCGGGCTCGCATCCACTGGCTGAGCTCAGCTTTACTGGCAACCTTATGCACGCCCGTATGCGCAACCGGGTGTGTCACACTACCTGTCAGAGGTGGCGGTCTCTCTTCGGAAGAGACATGACCAAAGCAGCGCTGCCACTGGTTCAACCGCGCGTTAAGCTGATCGTAAACCCCGTCATCAACGTCACTGACTCCCTGCTTCCAGTAAGCATCGTCCCAGCGTTTGATCTGCGCGCTCAGCGCTACAATTTCCTTTTCTGCTTTTGCCTGCGACCATACCGGGCATACCGCTAACCCGGTGCTACACCACAACAGCGCAAACCCGCTTATCCATCGCCACATTATTACCCCTCCTTTGCGTTGGAGGAGGTATAACCCGGTATTGAAAACGACGCGAATGGCAACGTTACGCTTTACGAGGCGTTATCCAGCGTTTCTTTTTGTTGCTGCAAACCGCAGACAAAACCTGAAAACAGCACGCAAAATTTAATCATCCACGGGAAAAAGTGTGACAAAGGCTACGTCACACAGCGGCGACGTGTATAATAAGCCCGTATGTAGGACTTCTTCGTTAACACGTACAAAAGACTCTCATGGCTCAAGGCACGCTTTATATTGTTTCTGCCCCTAGTGGCGCGGGTAAATCCAGCCTTATTCAGGCACTGTTAAAAACCCAACCGTTGTACGATACGCAGGTTTCTGTTTCTCACACCACGCGAGCACCGCGTCCGGGTGAGGTGCACGGTGAACACTATTTCTTTGTGAATCACGACGAATTCAGAGCGATGATTGGCAGAGACGCGTTTCTTGAACACGCAGAAGTATTCGGTAACTACTACGGTACTTCGCGTGAAACCATTGAGCAGGTTCTGGCGACCGGCGTGAACGTGTTCCTGGATATCGACTGGCAGGGCGCGCAGCAAATTCGTAAGAAAATGCCTGATTCGCGCAGTATTTTTATTCTACCGCCATCGAAAGATGAACTGGATCGTCGCCTGCGTGGTCGCGGCCAGGATAGCGAAGAAGTTATCGCGAAGCGTATGGCACAGGCTGTTGCAGAAATGAGCCATTACGCGGAATATGATTACCTTATTGTGAATGATGATTTTGATGCCGCGCTGAGCGATCTCAAAACTATCCTTCGCGCAGAACGTCTGCGTATGAGCCGCCAGAAGCAGCGACATGACGCATTAATCACCAAACTGTTGGCAGACTGAACCCACTTTCAGTATCATGCCCAGTCATTTCTTCACCTGTGGAGCATTTTAAGTATGGCACGCGTAACTGTTCAGGACGCTGTAGAGAAAATTGGTAACCGTTTTGACCTGGTACTGGTCGCCGCGCGTCGCGCTCGTCAGATGCAGGTAGGCGGTAAAGATCCGCTGGTACCGGAAGAAAACGATAAAACCACCGTTATTGCACTTCGCGAAATCGAAGAAGGTCTGATCAACAACCAGATCCTCGACGTGCGTGAGCGCCAGGAGCAGCAAGAGCAGGAAGCCGCAGAACTGCAGGCCGTAACCGCCATTGCTGAAGGTCGTCGTTAATTAAACCTGCGGGTCGCCCTTGTATCTGTTTGAAAGCCTGAATCAACTGATTCAAACCTACCTGCCTGAAGACCAGATTAAGCGTCTTCAGCAGGCGTATCTCGTTGCACGTGACGCTCACGAGGGCCAGACACGTTCAAGCGGTGAACCCTATATCACGCACCCGGTAGCGGTGGCCTGTATTCTGGCCGAGATGAAACTCGACTACGAAACGCTCATGGCCGCCCTGCTGCATGACGTGATTGAAGATACCCCTGCCACCTACCAGGACATGGAACAGCTGTTTGGCAAAAGCGTTGCCGAGCTGGTGGAAGGGGTCTCTAAGCTTGATAAGCTGAAATTCCGCGATAAGAAAGAGGCGCAGGCCGAAAACTTTCGCAAGATGATCATGGCGATGGTGCAGGATATCCGCGTCATTCTCATCAAACTTGCTGACCGCACCCACAATATGCGCACGCTGGGCTCACTTCGCCCGGATAAACGTCGCCGCATCGCCCGAGAAACCCTCGAAATCTACAGTCCGCTGGCGCACCGTTTAGGTATTCATCACATTAAAACCGAGCTGGAAGAGCTGGGTTTTGAAGCGTTATACCCGAACCGCTATCGCGTGATTAAAGAGGTGGTGAAAGCCGCTCGCGGTAACCGTAAAGAGATGATTCAAAAGATCCTCTCTGAAATCGAAGGGCGCTTGCAGGAAGCCGGTATTCCGTGCCGCGTCAGCGGTCGCGAAAAGCATTTGTACTCTATCTACTGCAAAATGGTGCTCAAAGAGCAGCGTTTCCACTCGATCATGGATATCTACGCGTTCCGCGTCATCGTCCACGACTCTGACACCTGCTACCGCGTGCTGGGGCAGATGCATAGCCTGTACAAGCCACGTCCGGGGCGCGTCAAAGATTACATCGCCATTCCAAAAGCGAACGGATATCAATCTTTGCACACCTCCATGATTGGCCCGCACGGCGTTCCGGTTGAGGTGCAAATTCGTACCGAAGACATGGATCAGATGGCGGAAATGGGTGTCGCGGCGCACTGGGCTTATAAAGAGCACGGCGGCGAAAGCAGCACCACCGCGCAAATCCGCGCCCAGCGCTGGATGCAGAGCCTGCTGGAGCTGCAACAGAGTGCAGGTAGCTCGTTTGAATTTATCGAGAGCGTTAAATCCGATCTCTTCCCGGATGAGATTTACGTTTTCACGCCGGAAGGGCGCATTGTCGAACTGCCTGCGGGCGCGACGCCGGTCGACTTCGCTTACGCCGTGCATACCGATATCGGCCATGCCTGCGTGGGTGCCCGCGTCGACAGGCAGCCTTATCCGCTGTCGCAGCCGCTTTTCAGTGGGCAGACTGTCGAAATTATTACCGCGCCGGGCGCACGTCCTAACGCCGCCTGGCTGAACTTTGTCGTGAGCTCAAAAGCGCGCGCAAAAATCCGCCAGCTGCTGAAAAATCTCAAGCGCGACGACTCCGTTAGCCTGGGGCGTCGTCTGCTCAATCACGCGCTGGGTGGCAGCCGCAAACTGGCAGAGATCCCACCAGAAAACATTCAGCATGAGCTGGAGCGTATGAAGCTCGCCTCGCTGGATGACCTGCTGGCAGAGATTGGCCTCGGAAACGCCATGAGCGTGGTCGTGGCGAAGAACCTGCAACAGGGCGAAACGACAGCCGTTCCTGCTAACGCGCAAAATCATGGTCACCTGCCAATCAAAGGCGCTGACGGGGTGCTCATCACCTTCGCCAAATGCTGCCGCCCTATCCCGGGCGACCCGATTATTGCGCACGTCAGCCCGGGTAAAGGGCTGGTGATCCACCACGAATCCTGCCGTAACATCCGTGGCTATCAGAAAGAGCCTGAGAAGTTCATGGCGGTCGAATGGGATAAAGAGACAGCGCAGGAATTTATCACTGAAATCAAGGTGGATATGTTTAACCACCAGGGTGCACTGGCGAACCTGACGGCAGCGATCAACACGGCCTCGTCAAACATTCAGAGCCTGAATACTGAAGAAAAAGATGGCCGCGTTTACAGCGCCTTTATTCGCCTGACCGCCCGTGACCGCGTACATCTGGCCAATATTATGCGCAAGATCCGCGTGATGCCGGATGTCATTAAAGTCACCCGTAACCGAAACTAGCATTATGAATTCAACACGTTACGAGCGAATCTGCGAAATGCTCGTTAGGCGTCAGCCTGATCTGACGGTCTGCATGGAGCAGGTCCATAAACCTCATAACGTCTCTGCTATCGTTCGCACCGCAGATGCCGTCGGCGTGCATGAAGTCCACGCCGTCTGGCCAGGCGCACGTATGCGTACCATGGCCTCCACCGCCGCAGGCAGCAACAGCTGGGTATCCGTGAAAACTCACCAGACTATTGGTGAAGCGGTCTCGCACCTGAAAGGGCGTGGCATGCAGGTTCTGGCAACCAACCTCTCTGCTAAAGCCGTGGATTTCCGTGAGATCGACTACACCCGCCCGACCTGCATTTTAATGGGCCAGGAGAAAACGGGGATCACGCAGGAAGCACTGGATTTGGCTGACCGGGACATCATCATTCCGATGATCGGCATGGTCCAGTCACTCAACGTGTCGGTCGCCTCAGCGCTGATCCTGTATGAAGCGCAGCGCCAGCGTCAGAATGCCGGAATGTACGAGCGCAGCAACAGCATGCTGCCGGAAGAGGAGCAGCAGCGCCTGCTGTTTGAAGGTGGCTATCCGGTGCTGGCTCGCGTTGCGAAGCAGAAGAAATTGCCTTACCCCCACGTCAACGCGCAGGGCGAAATTGAAGCCGATGCCGAGTGGTGGTCCACCATGCAGTACGCAGGGTAAATCATGAAAGGCCGCCTGCTGGACGCCATACCGCTCAACAGCCTGACGGGCGTGGGCGCGGCACAAAGCAGTAAACTGGCGAAGATTGGCCTGCACACCGTGCAGGATCTCCTGCTCCACCTCCCCCTGCGTTACGAAGACCGTACTCAACTTTATAAAATTGGCGATCTGCTGCCCGCTATTTACGCCACCGTTGAAGGGGAAGTGCTGAACTGCAACATCACCTTTGGCGGACGCAGGATGATGACCTGCCAGATCAGCGACGGCACCGGCATTCTCACCATGCGCTTTTTCAACTTCAATGCGGCGATGAAAAACAGCCTTGCCACCGGACGACGCGTACTTGCGTACGGTGAAGCCAAACGGGGCAAATACGGCGCGGAGATGATCCACCCGGAATACCGCGTGCAGGGCGATCTCAGCTCACCTGAGCTACAGGAGACGCTCACCCCGGTCTATCCAACCACCGAAGGCATTAAGCAGGCCACGCTGCGCAAGCTCACCGACCAGGCGCTGGAGCTGCTTGATACCTGCGCCATTAACGAGCTGCTGCCGCCAGAGCTTGCGCAGGGCATGATGAGCCTGCCGGAGGCGTTGCGCACCCTGCACCGTCCACCGCCAACGCTTCAGCTCGTTGATTTAGAAAGCGGTAAACATCCCGCCCAACGGCGTCTTATCCTTGAGGAATTACTGGCTCACAACCTGAGCATGCTGGCCCTGCGCGCAGGTGCGCAGCGTTTCCACGCGCAGCCATTAAGCCCGCATGATGAGCTCAAAGATAAGCTGCTGGCCACACTGCCGTTTAAACCCACTGGCGCCCAGGCGCGGGTCACCGCCGAGATCGAACGCGATATGGCGCTGAATGTGCCGATGATGCGCCTGGTGCAGGGCGACGTGGGTTCCGGGAAAACGCTGGTTGCCGCATTGGCCGCTTTACGCGCTATCGCCCACGGCAAGCAGGTGGCGCTGATGGCGCCGACAGAACTGCTGGCCGAGCAGCACGCCAACAATTTCCGTAACTGGTTCGCCCCACTGGGGATCGAAGTGGGCTGGCTGGCCGGGAAGCAGAAGGGCAAAGCACGTCTTGCGCAACAGGAAGCTATTGCCAGCGGGCAGGTGCAGATGATTGTCGGCACGCACGCCATTTTCCAGGAACAGGTGCAGTTTAACGGCCTGGCGCTGGTCATTATCGACGAACAGCACCGCTTTGGTGTTCATCAGCGTCTGGCGCTGTGGGAGAAAGGTCTGCAACAGGGCTTCCACCCGCATCAGCTGATCATGACCGCCACGCCGATTCCGCGCACCCTGGCGATGACGGCCTATGCCGATCTGGATACCTCCACCATCGACGAGTTGCCGCCGGGCCGAACGCCGGTGACCACGGTTGCCATACCGGACACGCGGCGCAGCGACATCATTGACCGCGTGCGCAACGCCTGTACGCAGGAAGGGCGTCAGGCGTACTGGGTCTGCACCCTGATTGAAGAGTCTGAGCTGCTGGAAGCGCAGGCTGCCGAAGCCACATGGGAAGAGTTAAAGCTCGCCCTGCCAGAGCTGAACGTCGGTCTGGTTCACGGGCGCATGAAGCCTGCCGAGAAGCAGGCGGTGATGCAGTCGTTCAAACAGGGCGAGCTGCACTTACTCGTTGCGACCACGGTTATCGAAGTGGGCGTGGATGTGCCGAACTCCAGCCTGATGATTATTGAGAACCCGGAGCGTCTGGGCCTGGCGCAGCTCCACCAGCTACGAGGCCGCGTGGGCCGTGGCGCGATCGCCTCTCACTGCGTGCTGCTCTACAAAGCCCCGCTGTCGAAAACCGCGCAGATGCGTTTGCAGGTATTACGCGACAGCAATGACGGCTTCGTCATTGCGCAAAAAGATCTGGAGATCCGCGGCCCGGGTGAACTGCTGGGCACGCGTCAGACGGGTAACGCCGAATTTAAAGTGGCGGATTTGCTGCGCGATCAGGCCATGATCCCCGAAGTACAACGCCTAGCGCGTCATATTCATGAACGCTACCCCGAACAGGCGGCAGCGTTAATTGAACGCTGGATGCCGGAAACCGAGCGGTATTCCAACGCCTGACGGTCAGCCAAACATTGGCAGCATCAGGTAGAGCTTAATGACCAGCGCGTTGACGATATCAATGAAGAATGCGCCCACCATCGGCACCACCAGAAACGCCATGTGCGACGGGCCGAACCGTTCGGTGATCGCCTGCATATTCGCGATGGCCGTTGGTGTCGCTCCCAGACCAAATCCACAGTGACCCGCAGCCAGTACCGCCGCATCATAGTTTTTGCCCATCATGCGCCAGGTAACAAAGATGGCATACAGCGCCATAAACACGGCCTGTACCGCCAGGATCGCCACCATCGGCAGCGCCAGCGAGGCCAGCTCCCACAGCTTGAGGCTCATCAGCGCCATCGCCAGGAACAGCGACAGGCTGACGTTCCCCAGCACGGACACTGCGCGCTCAAAGACGCGGTAGAAGCCCATCTGCGCCAGACCGTTGCTCAGGATCACCCCGATAAACAGCACGCAGACAAAGGTTGGCAGTTCGAAAGCCGTTCCCGCCAGCCATTGCGCAACGATTTTGCCCACGGTGAGGCAGATGGCAATCATGGCGATGGTTTCAATCATCACCAACGAGGTGATGCTGCGACCAACGTCCGGTTTTTCGAACGCGGTCGGCACCATTTCATCGTCTGGTCTGCCTTCCGGCGTAGTGGAATGTTTCACCAGATAGCGCGCCACCGGGCCGCCAATCAGCCCGCCAAGCACCAGGCCAAAGGTCGCGCAGGCCATTGCCACTTCCGTTGCGTTTTCAAAGCCATAGCGTTCGATGAACAGCTTGCTCCACGCCGCGCCCGTTCCGTGGCCACCTGACAGGGTAATCGACCCCGCCAGCAGACCCATCAGCGGATCCAGCCCCAGCAGCGACGCCATACCGATGCCGATGGCGTTTTGCATCAGCAGCAGGCCCACCACGACAATCAAAAACACGCCCAGCACCTTGCCGCCTGAACGCAGGCTTGCGAGGTTAGCGTTCAGGCCGATAGTGGCAAAGAAGGCCAGCATCAACGGATCTTTCAGGGACATATCAAAATCAATTTCCCAGCCCATGCTTTTTTTCAGTACCAGCAGGGCCAGCGCCACCAGCAATCCACCGGCGACAGGTTCAGGAATGGTGTACTTTTTCAGAAAGGAAACACTGTGTACCAGCTTGCGACCAAGCAGAAGAACCAGCGTTGCGGCAACAAGGGTCGACAACGTATCGAGATGAATCATAAAAGGCTCCTGTTATGCGCGTGTTCCATACACACGCGGCGTTATCCTGGGCCGGGTGTTGCTCGTCATGAGCCGCCGGCGCGAAAAGTGTAATTTTTTTTTCCTGTTCGTTGTAGAAAACCTGCTCACACCGGCAGATTTTCTCTCTTTTTTTTGCTGGCAATCGTTTGCTTTTACCAGGTGGTCAGCTAAAATGCCCGCTTTTCCACCGTGGGATTGCCGCCGATGTCTGTTAACACTCTGGAGTCTGCTTCTGCGCAACCGATTGCGCAGAAGCAAAACAGCGAACTGATTTACCGCCTTGAAGATCGTCCCCCGCTGCCTCAAACCCTGTTTGCCGCCTGCCAGCACCTGCTGGCGATGTTCGTTGCGGTCATCACGCCGGCTCTGCTGATTTGCCAGGCGCTGGGGTTACCGGCGCAGGATACGCAACACATCATCAGTATGTCTCTGTTCGCTTCCGGCGTGGCCTCCATCATTCAAATTAAAGCCTGGGGTCCGGTGGGTTCAGGTTTGCTGTCGATTCAGGGCACCAGCTTTAACTTTGTGGCGCCGCTGATCATGGGCGGTACGGCACTGAAAACCGGCGGCGCAGATGTCCCGACGATGATGGCGGCGCTATTCGGCACCCTGATGCTGGCAAGCTGCACAGAGATGATCATCTCCCGCGTTCTGCACCTTGCGCGCCGGGTGATCACCCCGCTGGTCTCCGGCGTGGTGGTGATGATTATCGGCCTGTCGCTGATTCAGGTGGGTCTGACCTCCATCGGGGGCGGCTACGCGGCAATGAGCGACCATACCTTCGGCGCGCCGAAAAACCTGCTGCTGGCAGGCGTGGTGCTGGCGATCATTATTCTGCTTAACCGCCAGCGTAACCCGTACCTGCGCGTGGCTTCGCTGGTGATCGCCATGGCGGCCGGTTACCTGCTGGCGTGGGCGCTGGGCATGCTGCCGGAAAACACCACCCCAACCAACAGCGCGTTGATTACCGTGCCAACGCCGCTCTACTACGGCCTGGGCATTGACTGGAGTCTGCTCCTGCCACTGATGCTGGTCTTTATGATCACCTCGCTGGAAACCATTGGCGATATCACTGCCACCTCCGACGTGTCCGAGCAGCCGGTCTCCGGCCCGCTGTACATGAAACGTCTGAAAGGCGGCGTGCTGGCGAACGGACTGAACTCGTTTGTCTCGGCGGTGTTCAACACATTCCCGAACTCCTGCTTCGGCCAGAACAATGGCGTGATCCAGTTGACCGGCGTGGCCAGCCGCTACGTGGGCTTCGTGGTGGCGCTAATGCTAGTGGTCCTCGGCCTGTTCCCGGCGGTAAGCGGGTTTGTGCAGCACATCCCTGAGCCGGTCCTGGGCGGCGCGACGCTGGTCATGTTCGGTACCATCGCGGCCTCCGGCGTGCGTATCGTCTCCCGCGAGCCGCTGAACCGCCGCGCAATCATGATTATTGCGCTGTCTCTCGCCGTAGGACTTGGCGTCTCCCAGCAGCCGATGATTTTGCAGTTTGCCCCGGACTGGGTGAAAAACCTGCTCTCTTCCGGCATCGCCGCGGGCGGTATTACCGCTATCGTGCTGAATCTCATTTTCCCGCCTGAAAAGAACTGATCCCCACACGGCAGGCTGTCAATGCCTGCCGTGACATCTCTTTACACCATTCCCGCCTTGAGCATTGCGCATAATTCGTGCATAACACCCTTATGTGCGTTTCGCGGGAAGGAAGACCATGAAATTTATTGGAAAGCTGCTTATCTATCTTCTGGTAGCCCTGCTCATTGTAGTGCTCGCCTTTTATTTTCTGCTCCAGACCCGCTGGGGCGCATCGCAGGTCAGCAGCTGGATCACGGTGAATACCGATTACGAGCTCAACTTTGACCTGATGGATCACCGCTTTTCATCCCCTTCTCACATCCTTCTGGAAAACGTTACCTTCGGACGAGATGGCAAACCGGCCACGCTGGTCGCTAAAAAAGTGGATATTGGCTTAAGCAGCCGCCAGATCACCGACCCGCTGCATATGGACGCCATCACCCTGTTCGATGGCACGCTGAATTTATCTCCACAGACGGCGCCGCTGCCGTTCCAGGCCGATCGTCTGCAACTGAATAACATGGCCTTTAACAGCCCGAATACGGAGTGGGATCTCAGTGCGCAAAAGGTGACCGGTGGCGTCAGCCCGTGGCAGCCCGAGGCGGGGAACGTACTGGGGAAAAATGCGCAAATCCAGATGAGCGCCGGGTCGCTCACGCTCAACGGCATACCGGCCAACAACGTGCTGATTCAGGGACAACTCAACGGCAAAGAGGTGGTGCTCAATACCATCGGTGCCGATATGGCGCGCGGCTCGCTTACGGGGTCGGCTCAGCGTAATGCCGACGGTGGCTGGGTTATCGACACCCTGCGTCTGAATGAGATACGCCTGCAAAGCGACAAATCGCTGCTGGATTTCTTCGCCCCTCTCTCCACCCTGCCTTCGTTACAGATTGGGCGGCTGGAAGTGACCGATGCCCGTCTACAGGGGCCAGACTGGGCGGTAACCGACCTTGATCTTAGCCTGCGTAACCTCACCCTGAGTAAAGGGGACTGGCAAAGCCAGGAGGGACGGTTATCCATGAACGCCAGCGAATTTATCTACGGCTCGCTGCATCTTTTTGACCCTATCCTGAACGCGGAATTCTCCCCACAGGGCATTGCGCTGCGTCAGTTCACTTCCCGCTGGGAAGGGGGCATGGTGCGCACCTCCGGCAACTGGCTGCGCGACGGGAACGCGCTGGTGCTGGACGACGTTGCCATTGCCGGGCTGGAATATACGCTTCCGGAAAACTGGAAAACGCTGTGGATGGATCCGCTCCCGGCATGGCTGAACAGCGTGACGCTGAAAAAATTCGGCCTGAGCCGCAACCTGGTGATCGACATCGATCCGGCGTTCCCATGGCAGATCACCTCCCTCGACGGTTATGGCGCTAATCTGCGTCTGGCGCAAGACCATAAGTGGGGCGTGTGGGGCGGTAACGCAACCCTGAACGGGGCGGCAGCAACCTTTAACCGCGTCGACGTGCGACGCCCGTCGCTGGCGCTGAATGCCAACGCCGCAACGGTAAACATTACCGACCTGAGCGCCTTTACCGAGAAAGGGATCCTGGAAGCGACCGCCACCGTGTCACAGCTGCCACAGCGACAAACCACCGTGAGCCTGAACGGGCGCGGTGTACCACTCAACGTTTTGCAGCAGTGGGGCTGGCCAGCGCTGCCGATTGCGGGCGACGGCAATATTCAGCTCACCGCCAGCGGCAGCGTGCAGGCGAATGCGCCGCTGAAGCCGACGGTGAACGGGAAGCTGAGCGCGGTGAATATGGATAAACAGCAGGTGCAACAGACGATGACCGGCGGGATGGTGTCGGCGGTGGCTCCGGCACAGTAAAAAGCCGGGTGGCGGCTTCGCCTTACCCGGCCTACGAGGTTTTGGTTCCCTCTCCCCGTGGGTGAGGGCATCAGACCGCATAATTACCGTAGGCCCGGTAAGCGAAGCGCCACCGGGCATTTTTCCAGCTCAGAGGTGGATCACCACCTCATCCCCCTCGGCTTTCACCACCACACCCCACTCGCTGCCCGCATGTGAACCGCCTTTCACGCCGCCAACCTTTTGCACGTTGCGCAAGCACACCGACCAGTTTTGCGCATCTCCCGCGCCGGTAAAGGTCACGACGTCGCCCTGACGTGACGCCTTCAGCGTAAACACCACAGAACCGTCCGCCGCAGGCACTTCGCTTACCGCCGTTGCGCCATCGCTCAGGTTGAAGAGCTGGAAGGCTGTCCCCTCGTGCCACGCATAGTCCGGCTTCTGGTTATTATTGCCGAGCGCCAGCAGCGTGTTGTCGCGCACATAGACCGGCAGGCTCTGGAAATCGTGCTGCTGCTTATGCCAGCGGCTGCCCTCGATTTCATCGTTGTGCCACAGGTGCGTCCAGCGCCCTTCCGGCAGCCAGAACTGCACGTCGCCCGCCTCGGAGAACACCGGCGCCACCATCATCGAATCCCCCAGCATGTACTGGCGGTCAAGGTAATCGCACGCCGGGTCGTCCGGGAACTCCAGCATCATCGCCCGCAGCATCGGCGTGCCGAACTCGCGGGCCAGCGCAGCCTGACGATACAGGTACGGCATCAGCTGGCATTTCAGCTGGGTGAAGTGGCGCACCACGTCGCAGGACTCATCATCGTACGCCCACGGCACGCGGTAGGATTTGCTGCCGTGCAGGCGGCTGTGGCTGGAGAACAGCCCGAAAGCGCACCAGCGTTTGTAGACGTGCGCCGGAGCGGTGTTTTCGAACCCGCCGATATCGTGGCTCCAGAATCCGAAGCCGGACAGGCCAATCGACAGCCCGCCGCGCAGGCTTTCCGCCATCGATTCATAGTTGGCGTAGCAGTCGCCGCCCCAATGCACCGGGAACTGTTGCGCACCCACGGAGGCAGAACGGGCAAACAGCACCGCCTCTTCTTCTCCCACCGTCTCTTTCAGCACGTTCCACACCAGTTCGTTGTAGATGTAGGCGTAATGGTTGTGCATCTTCTGCGGATCGGAACCGTCAAACCACTGGACGTCCGTCGGGATACGCTCGCCGAAGTCGGTCTTGAAGCAGTCGACGCCGATCTCCACCAGGCCTTTCAGTTTGTCCGCATACCACCTGCACGCGTCCGGGTTGGTGAAGTCGTAGATCGCCAGCCCCGGCTGCCATTTGTCCCACTGCCACAGGGAGCCGTCCGGGCGCTTCAGCAGGTAGCCCTTCTCTTTCAGCTCACGGAAGATCGGCGATTTCTGGCCGATGTACGGGTTGATCCACACGCAGACCTTCAGCCCTTTCTCTTTCAGGCGGCGGATCATGCCTTCCGGATCCGGGAAGGTCACCGGGTCCCACTCGAAGTCGCACCACTGGAAGGCTTTCATCCAGAAGCAGTCGAAGTGGAACACGTGCAGCGGCAGGTCGCGCTCGGCCATGCCGTCGATAAAGCTATTGACCGTCGCTTCGTCGTAGTTAGTGGTGAAGGAGGTGGTCAGCCACAGGCCGAACGACCACGCAGGCGGCAGCGCCGGACGGTCGGTGAACTGCGTATAGCGGTTTAATACCTCTTTTGGCGTCGGGCCGTCGATCACGAAGTACTCCAGATACTCCCCTTCCACGCTGAACTGCACTTTGGAGACTTTTTCGGAGCCGACTTCAAACGAGACGTTCTCGGGGTGATTCACCAGCACGCCGTAGCCGCGGTTGGTCAGGTAGAACGGGATGTTTTTGTAGGACTGCTCGGTGCTGGTGCCCCCGTCGCGGTTCCAGGTTTCGACCGTCTGGCCGTTGCGCACCAGCGCGGTAAAGCGCTCGCCCAGGCCGTAGACCGTTTCCCCCACGCCCAGATCCAGACGTTCAAACACATAGTTGCGATCGGTGTTGGTATCCTGCACGTAGCCGTTGTTTTTCAGCTGGCTGCCGGTAATGCGCTGGCCGTTGCGCAGGAAATCCAGCGCCCAGAACTCGCCTTTGGCGACGCGCACGCTGACGCTGCCGCTTTTCAGCTCGGCAAATTCGGCGTTGTTTTCAATCTCAACTTTTACATCCTTCAGAACGTTCAGCGGATAGTGCGGGCCGTTGTTCAGCGCGCCCTGGAAGTGCTCAATGCGCACCCCGATAATCCCTTCCTGCGGAGCAAACAGGCGCACCGTGAACATCAACGTGTCGAGCTGCCAGGTGCGTTCGCGCACGTCACGCGGCGCCACATACACCACCAGGTCATTGCCCTGCTGCTCCACGTCGAACACCTGTACCGGATACGTCACGTTAAGGCCCGGTTGGATAAGCCAGTTTCCATCACTGATTTTCATGCTTACGTCCTCTTAGTTCTGCAATTCTTTGCTGACCGGCAGGTTTTCAAACTCCTGCTGATTGCGGCGCGCGCCCTGCGCCAGCTCGCGCAGGATTTTGGTCAGGAAGGGGGTTTTCAGCGTGTAGTAGCGTCTGGCGATAATGGCGCTCAGCACGTAGCAGATCGCCGGAGCCAGCGTAAACAGACCGATAATGATGCTGATGGTCGCGCTGTTCTGGGTTTTGGCTGCCGCGTCGTAGCCGCCGCCTGCCAGCATCCAGCCGATCATCGCCCCGCCCAGCGCCAGGCCGAGTTTCAGCACGAACAGCGTGCCCGCAAAGCTGATGCCGGTCAGACGTTTGCCGTTGGTCCATTCGCCGTAGTCGACGGTATCGGACATCATTACCCACTGAATCGGCGTCACCAGCTGGTGCAGCACGCCGATAACGAAGATGAAGCCGAACATCAGCACGGTGGCATGCATCGGCACGAAGAACATCGCCACGCTGACCACCGCCAGCGCGGCGTTGGTCCACCAGAAGATGCTGACCTTGCACTTCCAGTCGGTGAGCGGTTTCGCCAGCGCCGAGCCAATCAGGTTGCCGACGCAGTAGGTGGTCAGGAACGCGACGAACACCTCCGGCGAGCCCATGATCCAGGTGCAGTAGTACATCATCGCGCCGCCGCGCACGCAAACGGCGAGAATGTTGAGGATGGTCAGCACGCCGACGATGCGCCACTGGTCGTTTTGCCAGATATCACGCAAATCTTCACGCATGGAGGTGGTGCTCGGCGGCACCTGGATGCGCTCTTTGGTGGTAAAGAAGCAGAACGCCAGCATCAGGAACGCGACCACCGACAGCACGGCGATCCCGCCCTGGAAGCCGAACGCTTTATCGTCGCCGCCAATCAGGTTCACCAGCGGCATCATCAGCACCGTGGAGAGCATGCCGCCCGCCGTCGCCAGCACAAAGCGCCAGGACTGAAGGGAGATACGCTGCGTCGGGTCGTTGGTGATCACCCCGCCCAGCGCGCAGTACGGGATGTTGACCACGGTATAAAGCAGGGTCAGCAGCGTGTAGGTGATAGCGGCGTAAACCATTTTGCCGTTGAGGCTGAGGTCCGGCGTGGTGTAGGCCAGCACGCAGACGATGCCGAACGGGATCGCGCCGAACAAAATCCACGGACGGAACTTGCCCCAGCGGCTGCGGGTGCGGTCGGCAATCAGCCCCATGCACGGGTCGGAGATCGCATCCAGCGCGCGGGCCAGCAGGAACATGGTGCCGACAAACCCGGCGGGAATACCAAAAATATCGGTGTAGAAAAACATCATGTAAAGCATGACGTTATCAAAAATGATATGGCTGGCGGCGTCTCCCATGCCGTAGCCAATCTTCTCTTTTACTGACAATACTTCGCTCATATTTTTATCCTTCACGCTGTAGGGGGCGCTGAGACCGGTTGCATTGGTTTTAAACCATTGTTTCAGATGCGGGTATTGCGTTTTCTGGTTAAGAGATTACGTTTCTTGTTTTTTGTGATCGGGATAAAAGTTGATGAGCACGAAATGCTAACCTGAGGATTTTCTTAAGAATTAGCTGAAACAGGGGGATTCAGGTCAAAAGAGAGGTGAAAAAAGTGGTGTGGGGTATGTGGTAAATGCCTGAAAGTAGCTATAATGCGCCCCGCCTCCATGTAGCAATCGAGGCGCGGAAGATCGTCATCTCCGGTGAGGTGGCTGGACTTCAAATCCAGTTGGGGACGCCAGCGTTCCCGGGCAGGTTCGACTCCTGTGATCTTCCGCCAAAAAATTATTTAATCTTTTTATTCTCTTTGCTCACTCAATACTGATTGGTATACTCTTGGCAGTTAATTACACTCAGGTTTTTTACTATGCCCAAAATATCTAAACTCGGTTTCAATATAGGCAACGATGATATTGGTTGTTTTGTCACTGTTCTAGATGCTAAAGAGCTTTATAAAATTGCAACAGTGTCTCGAGCTGATGATGATCCTGACAGAGGGTATCAGCGTCTTTTAAATAAATCCAGAGCGCAAGACATCGCCTCATATATTAATAGTGGAAATATAATTCCCGGATCAATCATTTTAAGCGCTCAAAATGGTTGCACGGTTTCATTTGATGATAAAAAAAACTTGCTGAGCATAGATACTGATGATGGTGATTTATTTATAATCGATGGCCAGCATCGTCTCTATGGAGCTAGTTTATGTGACGACTCTGTATATTTACCCGTTTGCATCTTTACAGGATTAAATCTTCAGCAAGAAGTCCAATATTTCTTAGATATTAATTCAAATCAAAAGGGTGTACCTAAAACTTTACGAATTGAGCTATTGAAATTTCTCTCAGAGCCAGATTCTAAAGATGCGATCAGAAATAAGTTATTTAATGACTTAAACACTGATGTTAATTCCCCATTGTATGGTAAAACTACAGCTACAGTTTCTGCCCCTGGAAAACTTTCTCATGTCCCTTTCCAAACAGCTCTAGATCCCCTTTTAGAGGGTTCTGTATTTAAAAATCTAAATTATGAACAAAAGAAAGCCTTGTTAATAAATTATTTAAATGCAATAGAGAGAATATTAAGAGAAATTGAACAATCATCTTCAAGACTAACTACTTCAGCATTTTTCCAAGCTGTTTTTAAAATTTTTGAACCTGTTTGTTCTTTATCACTATTACATTTTAAAAACTATAAAGAAGAGTCTCTATATGAAATCCTGCTTGGCATCAAGCGTATTGACTTTGATCGGCACAGTGGCTCGAATCAACAAGCTATTTCTGCCATGTCAACAGAAATGCAAGATTTGATTTCTTTGCATAGCTCTACTCTTGATACTCCTAATGACTTATTATTATGATACAAGAAGATTTAGCAAAGGCTGCGATAAAAAAAATAGGAACTTTGGGTTCTTTGGCTGAAGCTTCTGCATCGAAGCCGCAGTATAAAAATTCGATAAAAAAAATCCTTATTAATCAAGGATACAATATTGACCTTAAAATTTTGCAAGATCATAAGATAACAATTGAGCTAGCTAGTGATGACTATCTTGAAAGCTTATTCACGGACTATTTCTTTGGTGCCAGTAGGATATCTTCTCAAGTAGAAAATATTACTAATCTCATAAACTCAAACTCTCAACCAGCTTGGATTATTATATCTACTTATTATGCCAGCTTTTTCATGGCAAATGAAATCTCTAAGTTGTGTGGCTCATATATCATCAACTTTTCTTCTGAGGAATTTAAAGCGTTACTATTTCATGCGAGAAATACAATACCCGCGACATTAAACATTGAACCTAACAATAGTTTTAAAGTCACTGTATCTCCGTCAAGTTTTGCCGACCATGTCCTTTTAACTCTTACAAAGAGTTCGCCTCGTCCACATGTTGAAGTGTGGAAAAATTTATCATCTATAATAAAAAAACTTGATGTAAATGATAAAATAAAACAGCATCAAACACTATATTTAAATATATGTAGTGAGCAAGAGTCAGCGTGGAAATTACCTAGCGCAATCAGAAATGAATGGAATTACACATACGCAGATTTTTTTGGCGTAAAAGGTACTGAGTTAGCTCGAAAGTTTTTACAACTCATGTCTTCTAATAGTTCGAGTATATCATGGGCTTCAAATAGAACACTGAAACCACATGAAGAAAACATTGTTGCAAGTATGGCATATATTTATTATGTACTCAAAGAAGCAACATTCATAATAAACGAGCGATTATTGAAGAAAGAAGAATAGCTACTCAACTTTCTTCAGTCGTTCTAAACAAGCTTCTTTAACCCACTTACTAAAATTTCCTTTCCCCGCAGCCTTCTCAATCTGCTCCAAAAGCTCATCCTCGAACCGGATGTTCTTCATCGTGCTCTTGGTGCGGTCAAAATTTGGTTTCTTTTTCTCTTGCATGGTAGGTACCACTTCGGTTAATTTATCCGCATGTGGTACCTACCACATGGATTCGGAATTCTGACAACGCCCAGCAGTGTTGGAGCACTAAAGGGCGTCTAACCTCACCAACTATCAAGGAGTTGATTATGGCTGTTTCGCATTCTACCCCAGACACCGACCAATCCGGAATCGAGCGTTCATTAATTGTGGGATACCGCCCGAATGTTTACGACAAATCTACACCAAAAATCATCCTTTCCGGCAAGTGGCTGCGCGCGGCGGGGTTTGATACTGGACAGCAGGTCACGGTAAAGGTCATGAAAGGATGCATCGTTCTGGTGGCGTATAACGAGCAGGAGCAGCGTTTGCAGGACGATTATAAACGGACGAAAGCAAAGCTTATTGAGATAGAGGACGCGCTTGCAGCGATCCAAATTCCACATGCTGGAAAGCGCCTCGCAAAATCAAATACAAACCACCTGGCTTAGCGGCTGTTTCTGGCATACTACGAGCTTACAGACATTATCCTTATGAAGCATTTCTGATAAGGGTGGACGGGTCGAAAATGCAGTTGTTCGGTTTTATCGAACAACTGCCAGCGAGGCAGCTAAGTGAAAACCTTAAATGAAGTGATTGCGTCACGCTCACCGGAAAGCCAACAGCGCATTCAGGAGATGGCAGAGGAAATGTTCCTCGAAACCGGTCTGCAACTTCTGCGTGAAGAGCTCCAGCTTTCGCAAAAACATGTCGCCGATCTTATGGGCGTAAGTCAACCTGCGGTAACACAGCTGGAGCAGCGTGGAAACGATCTGAAGATTGCTACGCTTAAGCGTTACATCGAAGCGATGGGCGGAAAACTTAGCATTAACGTGGAACTACCCACTGGCAAGCAGGTTGCGTTTCATCTCTAGCGCGATTGTATCTGTAGTTGATGGCGCAACTATATAAGCCGCATTTTACATCCACCTCAGAAAATTAATTCTGCGACGTGCGCCATACCCCAGGCGTACAACCATACTCCGTCTGAAAATGACGAATAAAGTGCGCGCAGTCGCTGAATCCCATCCGCTGCGCAATATCCGTCACGCTTTGCTGCGAGTTCTTCAGCAGCCAGCAAGCATAGCGCAGTCTGGCGCTGCGGATAAATTCGCGGGCCGTTTTGCCGAATTCTGCGTGGAACAGACGGTTGAGCTGGCGTTCACTCAATGCCACTTCTCGCGCAAGCCCGGCGGTAGTGAGCGGCCGGGTCAGGAACTGTTCAATCAGCATGACGGCGCGGCGCAACCGCGAGTCAGGGATAAGCGCAAGATTCGCCGGACGTGGGGTGGCAATTTCATGCGGAACGAGCGACAAACGCTGACAGGTGGTGCTGGCGATATCATCCCCGGCATGGGCGCGGATAAGCTCAGTTGCCAGCGTCAGGGTGGAAATACCGCCCGGGCAGGTCAGCACATCGCCATCGTCGATGAAATCATACCCTTGCTCAGCATAAACCAGCGGGAAAGCCTGCCGAAATGCATCAAGGTGGAAAGGATGGATGGACGCTCGTCGTTCATTCAGCAATCCTTCCTGTGCGAGGACAAAACTGCCGGTGCCAATGCCAATGAGCGGAACCCCGGCATGGTGGGCATGTGCCAGATACGCTTTATCCCCCTGATATCCTAAGTCCAGATACTGCAATTCACCGCCGATAACAGCAAGGTAGTTAAAACTGTCCGGCGGCCCATGGGGAGAATCCGGCCTCATGATAATCCCCGCATTGCTGATAATCGGGATATCAGGAAATTCACTTATCAGGCTGATTTTAAATGCTAATTTATCCTGAGCTTTCGCTGCATAACGCAGCGCTTCCAGCAATCCAGATACCGCCAGAAGTGAATAACGGGGCCATAATATCAACCCAATATGCAGACACTTTTCCGGTACTGATTTCCCCCCATCGGAGGAGTCAAATACACTTTTCATTTACTTGCCAAATTTAAAATTAATTACATTATCGCAACATGATCTGTCGCACTTTATATTTCTAAGATAATCCTGATATTTTAAATCAAGCATAAATGAGACGGGAGGAAAATATAATGCTTTTCTCGTTTACATCATTCTTTTTTTGAACCACGACACACATATGTCGGTAATGTTCCTAAGGTAAAGATATAGTTACCATTATGTTGTTCATTGATACGCATATAAATACTCTTGCCCGGATAGACAAAAAATTGCGGTTCATATTTTTCCAGCCAGCTGTCTTCGACATTATCGTCCGGGAACGTCATATTTTTTTCTGACGTCAGCAAATAGAGGCGATCTTTTCTCTCCACCCGAAAGGAAATTTTCCTGTCGATGGTTTTACCCGGATCGCTCTTTGCCCGGCCATTCATGCTCAGGGTGCCGAATTTCCCGTCGAAGGTGTAATTCAGCCAGACCGTCAGCGTCTCATTCGGATGGTGCTGGACCAGATTAGCCTGGCATGAAAAAGGCTGAACGTAAGATCGGTGCCACAGGTAATAGCCCGTCAGCACGCCTGCCGTGACGAGGCCCGTCACGATGACATACAGCATCTGCCGAAAACGAGTCATGCTAGCTATCCTTCAGGAAATAATCAGATATACAGCGGTTCGGTTCTTTCATTGGCCGGTCGCAGCGAATAACCGACGCACGAGGAAGCAGAGCGTACCAGCTGATGTAAACCCAGGGATATTGCGCGCATTCAGCCTTGAATTGTTCCACATAGGTCAGCGCGGAAGCGCGTTCAGCGTGGGTCTGAATGTCGTTCGCAAGATAAACGCGACAGGCCCCGACGGATGCCGCAAAACGGTAATCCTCAACAAACCGGTTTTCTGTGGCGCTCATATATCCCGTCACGCCTGCCCCGGCCAGGATGATCAATAGCCCCATGACGACAGCCAGCCAGCGCGTGGGCTTCCTGGCAACGGGCGTTGCTGGCGCGGAAGATGTTGCTACCTCCTCGATCGCTGGTGCCTCCACACATTGTCCCTCTGCGGGTTGAGGCGCGACAGGCGAAGACTCTCTGACGGTTATTTGCGTGTCGCTTGCCAGCGTCAGCCCAATACGGGGAATGGTAACGATAGGGTCAGTTTCAAAACCAATCTTTTTGAGCCCTTTGCGCAGGATGGAGATGTTCTGGTAATAGGTATTGGAGGAGACAAGCATGCCGCGGCTTTGCCAGACAATATCAAGGAACTCTTGCTGAGTGACAATCGACCCCGCTCTGTCGATTAATAACAACAGGCATCGGCCTGCTGGCGAATTTAACACAACCACACGGTCAGGATTGTTGATATCACGTAACGTGCTGGCCGCAGGATGAAATTCGACGATATTATTTATAATGTAATGCTTATGCATAGGGGCAGTATGAATTCTCCGGTTAACAGATGTTGAACCTGAGTCACCGCATGTATGTGATGACATTCGCGTCGGGATTAATGTGACTGATTAACGGCATGCTGTATATCTTCGCCATTGGCGAAAAATCTTAATTTATATTTCATCCCTTAAGCTTCACTGAACCTGCATAAGAACTCAACCCTTGTAGAATGCGGCTTGCAGAGCCGATTCATCCGCGATCATCCTCATTATGATGTTTTGTGAAGTGAATTTCCGCTCCACAGAAGTATCTGACTATCGACAGCATCTCTTTTATCAGAGCCTCTCCTTTTGGCGCTCTCATCGCCTCTTGACATTGACAAATATCTACATAAAAAAACATTGTACGCCACGGACATGCGTGTCTGAAATATTCAGTACTCTTAAGCCTTAAGTTTTCTCAACCTGACAAATATCAATAATTTACATGGTTTTTGTATGCTTTTCAGCCACCTCTCTATCAGTTTTTATCGATGATAACATTCGTAAATTGTTATTCCCCGTCAGCAACTTCACACCCGCACTGACACCAGACGACAAACTCCTTACAAAACATTTATCAAAGCTAAATTTTCATTAAAAATAGCGGCTATCATAATTTACAGAAAGCGAAGCGGAATAAGACCAATCAGAGGGAAGCGTCGTAACCGGTCTCGATCTCAGTAATTAATACAATTTTAGATTAATTCAGATTACCTCTTTATTGGCCGACGTATAGTAGGCCTACACTATGCAATACGTCATTGCTTCGAGAATACTGGCGATACCCTTATAAATAATTCGCCTGATTACTATTATAAATCGAGGAATAACATGACGAACAATAACCAAATAACACAGCATATTACTGTTGCATTGATGGGCGGCGATCATTATGCAAGAAACGGCATTAAAACGTTATTACGCAGCATCCGCGACGACCTTCACATCATTATCATAGAAGGAGGTTATCAGGAACTGGATAAGGCGCTGTCGTCGATTCGTATCGATATCTTATTTATATCCGGCGCAGAGAAATACCATACAGGGTATGGCTCACTGAAATATTTAAAAAAAATCAAAGCCACGCATCCAGAGGTGATTATCTGCCTGTACTCAACCTCTGCCCATTCCCTGTTATGGGCCAGGGAAGATATTGATGCCTATATCTCGCTACAGAACACGGTTTATCAGTGGCGGATAAAGCTAGCAAAAATGGTCGATAGCCATTATCGGCCCCAAAAGCAGCCAGCGGCGTTATCGCTGACGCCTGGAGAAAGGAGGGTATTAAAGGAACTCAGGAACGGACTGGATATACGTTACATCGCAGAACTGGAGAAACTTTCTTATCGCCGCGTGAGCGCTTTAAAAAGCTCAGCGATAAGAAAACTCGGGCTCAGGAATAAGACAGATTTGCTGGTCTTTTTAACCAGTTAGACCTGCCGCTTTCAGAGCAAATCTCGTAATAAAAAAACCAAGGAACCATGAAATGAAAGCACGCCTTACTTGCCAATCTCTGCTGGCATTAAGCATTGCCGCCCTGCTGCCAGCGGGCTCAGCACTGGCCGCCACCACCAGCGGCGGCACGGTTAACTTTAGCGGTAAAGTGGTGACCTCCGCCTGTGCCATCAGCGCCGGTAGCGCGAATATCGACGTCGACATGGGTGAAGTGCGTACCGCCACGCTGGCTGCCGCAGGCAGTGAAGCCAGTACCGCAAAAGCCTTCTCCATCACGCTGGAGGATTGCGAAATCGCCGATACCTCCGCGTCCACGGAAGATAACCCCATTGCCGCAACGACCGTGGCTATCACCTTCACCGGTACGCCGGACAGTACCGATGTGAATAGCCTGGCCGCGGGAGTAAACGGCGGCGCGGGCTCGGCGCAGCATGTCGCTATCCGTCTTTATGATGAACAGGGCAACGTCGTCAGGCTGGGTGAGCCGGCAGCAGCGATCCCCCTGCGTGCGGGGGCGAACACCCTGAACTTCAGCGCGAAATATTACTCCCCACTGGGCAACGCCACGGCGGGTGATGCCAGCGCGGTCGCAACCTACACCGTGACCTATTCGTAATCTTCAGGCCCGGTCTGCTGGCCGGGTCTGACTCAGCTTTCAGGAGACGCACAATGCGCGTAAACACATGGATTTGTCTGGCTGGCACGTTATGTTCATCCGCCGTGTATGCAGGCGGCGTGGGGTTGGGTGCAACGCGGCTGGTCTACGCAGGCGCGACGACGCAGACGATGATGCAGGTAAGAAATACCCACCCTGATGCCACGTTCCTGATCCAGTCATGGATGGAAGACGAGAAAGGGAGCCGTACCAACGACTTCGTCATCACGCCGCCGCTGTACGTCATGAAGCCCGCCAGCGAAAGCGCGGTGAAAATCATGTTCAGCGGCAACGCACTGCCAGCCGATCGCGAAACGCTGTACTGGATGACGGTCAAAGCTATCCCACAGCAGGTTAAAAACGGTTCCGGCAATTCGCTGCAATTCGCCTCTGCCAACCGCATCAAGGTCTTTTATCGCCCTGAGTCGCTTCGGGAAGGCGCAGGAGAGGCATGGAAAAACCTTGCAGGCGCCTACCGCGCGGGCAAGGTCACGCTGACCAACCCAACGCCGTATTACCTCACCACCATTAACCTGAAAATTGATGGCAGGCCGGTGTCGCCCGTCATGGTGCCGCCGAAAGCCAGCGTGACGCTGGCAGACACCTTCAGCCATGCGAGCAGCATGAGCTACCAGACGATTAACGATTATGGGGCCTGGACGCCCGTCACCCGCACGTCATTGTCCCAATAATAAAAACAGTAAGGCGTGACCACATGAAAATTAAAATCCTGTGCGCCACGGCGATCGCCCTGGTGATTCGGCAAGCCGTGGCTGCCGAAAGCGAGCTGCACTTTAATCCTGCGTTTCTTAACGGCGAACAGGCAAACAGCGCCGACCTCGCCTGGGTCAACGCCGGGAGCGCGTTGCCGCCGGGCGAGTACAATCTTAACGTGTATATCAACACCCAGTTCGCGTTCACAGGAAACGTCACGTTTCGCGTCGCTGAAAACACCGCCGGTGAAGCCCTACCGTGCCTTACAACTGCGCAATTCGCCGCACTTGGCATCGACAGCCGTCAGGCGAAAGGGGGTGAGCTGTCGCCTGCGCAGCGCTGCATTTTTTTAACCCGGTCGTTCGCCGATACCCGGTTTGATTTTGACCAGAGGACGCTTACCCTCAACTTCACCGTACCGCAAAGCGCGATGCGCGCTCTGCCGCGCGGGTACGTCAGCCCGGAGAGCTGGGAATCCGGCATCCCTGCCGCGTGGCTGAACTATGTGGTCAATGGCGCGAATAATGACTACCGGGGCGAGACGCGCACGCGGGAACAACAGCTGTTTGTGAGCCTGAACAGCGGCGCCAACCTGGGCGCATGGCGGCTGCGTGATTTCACCACGTGGACCAAAGAGAGTAACGAGCTCACCCACGTCCAGACCTGGCTACAGCGGGATATCCGCGCCTTGCGTGCCCAGGTTTATGCCGGTGAAACGTTCACCTCATCGCAGGTGTTTGACGCCGTTGGCCTGCGTGGGATTGCCCTGAAGACCGATGACAATATGTTGCCCGCCAGCCTGAGCGGTTACGCGCCTGAAGTGCGCGGCATCGCGCGCAGCAATGCCACGGTGACGGTTCGCCAGAACGGTAACGTTATCTATCAAACCTCGGTTCCGCCGGGGGCGTTTGTGCTGAAAGATCTCTATCCAACCTCTTCCGGCGGCGATCTCGCGGTCACCATTCAGGAGAGCGACGGCAGCCAGACGCAATACACCCTGCCCTTTGCCAGCGTGCCGAATCTGGTGCGTAACGGTCAGGTGAAATATGCTCTGGGGGCCGGGAAATACCGCCCTGCGGGCAATCAGATCTCGCCCTCCTTCGCGCAGGGCGAGCTGTTCCTGGGCTGGCGATACGGTCTCACGTTTTATGGCGGGGCGCAGTTTTCCGATCGCTACAACGGCCTGGCCTTAGGTATCGGGCAGAATCTCGGCCGCTTTGGCGCCTACTCCCTCGACCTCACCCATGCCCGCAGCCAGCTGGCTGATAATCAGCACTACACCGGGGATTCGGTGCGCCTGCGGTACAGCAAGCTGCTGAACGATATCGGTACGCGGGTCAATTTCTTCTCGCTGCGTTACTCAACGGCAGGGTTTTATACTCTCAGCGATACCACTTACAAAGGCATGGCGGGCGGAGCGCCAGAACAGACCGTAGAAGACGATGGCACCGTCACCACCCGCTACGACACGGTTTACAACCTGCATATGTCGCGTAAGGCAAAAAATCAGCTGCTGTTGTCGCAGCCGATGGGCGAATACGGCGCGCTGTCGCTGTCCTGGGATCAACAAACCTACTGGAATACGTCAAAAACCACGCAAAGTTTGCAGTTCGCGTGGAACGCAACGTTTCGTAATCTGTCGCTTGGCATCAGCGCCCAGCGTAGCTCTAGCCTGTACGACAACAAGAAAGACAATATCCTTGCGTTGTCCCTGTCGGTGCCGCTGGGTAACCCGGCGCTGTCGACCCGTCTCCGTTTTACCGCTACCCATGCGGATCCCGCTGGCACCACCGCGAGTACCGGTGTCAGTGGTTATCTGCCAGGACAGGAGAATCTTTTCTATAGCGTCAACCAGCGCTACAGCGCGCAGCAGCACTACGGCGGCGATGCCGCGCTGCAATACGAGGGCGCGTGGGGAGACTATAACCTGGGCTACAGCTACGCCGGTGACTCCCGCAACCTCAGCTACGGGATGAGCGGCGGCGCGGTGCTGCATGAGGATGGCCTGACGCTGAGCCAGCCGCTCGGGAACACCAATATCCTGGTGAAAGCCCCGGGCGCCAGCCATGTCGCCGTGCTCAACCACAGGGGCATCAAAACCGACAGCCTGGGCTATGCGGTGATCCCGTACGCCACGCCGTATCGCGTTAATCAGGTTGCGCTAGATGTCACCACCGTGGGCAATGACGTGGAACTTGAGAACGCCATCGCCAATAAAATCCCCACCGACGGGGCACTGGTTCGCGCCATCCTCACCACGCGTCAGGGGGCAAAAGCGATGTTTATCGTGCATCACGCTAAAGACGTGCTCCCCTTCGGCACGCTGGTCTCGTCAGAGGATGACAACGCCAGCGGTATCGTCGGCGATGGCGGCAGCGTGTATCTGACCGGCCTGTCAGCGAAGGGAACATTGCATGCCGTATGGGGACGCGACAGCGCCCAGCGCTGCACGATCCGCTATGCGTTGAACCCGAAAAATTATCAGGCCCGCACCGGGCTGTATTCCCAGGAGGTCATATGTCAGTAACCGTCCGGTTTCTCCCCCTGATCCTGCTGATGTTCATCACCGTCCCCGTACACGGCTATGACGTGCTGGTTTCCGTGACCGGCAACGTGATCGGCAATACCTGTATTGTCTCGGAAGATTCGAAGGAGCAAAACGTGCCGCTGGGCACCCTCGGCGTGAAGCAATTTAGCGAGGCGGGGGCAGTCAGCAATATCAAAACGCCCTTCACGCTCACCCTTGAAGCGTGCGGCCCTACCTTTGCTGGCGTGAAAATCCGCTTCAGCGGTACGCCGGATGACGAAAACCCGCAGCTTCTGAAAGTCGCTGACGGCGGCGCGACCGGCGTGGCGGTGCAGATTCTGGATAAAGACAGCGTACTTATCCCGCTGGACACCCAAACCACTGCTTACGGCGCGGCGGGGGATGACAGCGTAAAAATGACCTTCTATGCGCGACTGGCCGCCACGGGTGCGCCGGTCAATGCCGGAGACGTTTCGGCAGTGGCGACCTGGACGACGGAGTATCAATAATGCGTTTACTGTTTTTAGGTCTGTTTTTCATGACGTCTCAGGCACTTGCCCTCTCCTGGACATCGGATATCACACTTTCACCCACGCCCATGTCCTGGTCCGGCCCGGCAGACTCCATCGTGCCCGGAAAGACGATCGGCTCTGAATGGAGCGCCACTGCGAGCGTCTCGGAAGTATTTTGGTGCGGCCTGGTATTTACCTGCTCCAAAGGGACGCTGGAGCCGAGCAGCAGCGTAACGGCCACCGGCATCACGGTTATTCTTGATGGCGCCAGTTACATGGTATTTGAAACGGGCGTGCCCGGCATCGGCTTCATTCTTGGGCTTAAAGATTATAACGGCACCACCTATGTCCCGATGCAGACGGGCATTACGCAGAGTTATCCGGCCGACGGGACTAACGGTTACGCCTCCACACTGGGCTGGTCGGCAAAAGTGACGTTTATCAAGACCGGCGTTCCGCTGAAATCCGGCGTATACCAGACCCCCACCATTAATGCGGCGATCCTGACGGCCTATAACAACGAAGTGAAAACCGCGCAGGTGATCATCAACCCGACCACCATCACGGTGACGGCAAGCGGCTGCACGGTAGGCACGAAAAGCGCCAACGTCGACCTGGGCACCATTGATGTTCACACGCTACCCAGCGTAGGCAGCACCTCGCCATCGGAGGCGTTTAACCTCAGCCTGACCTGCGATGAGAACGTGGCGGTTAACGCAGTAATGACCGATCAGACCACGCCGTCAAATACCTCGTCGGTCGTGACGCTGACCGGGGACTCCACGGCCTCCGGCATTGGCGTGCAGTTTTTCTATAACGGTACCGGGCCGCTGATGATGGGGCCAGACAGCTCGGCCGCAGGCACGACGGGACAGTTTTTCATCCAGACCACCAGCGCAGCACAAACGCTGTCGCTGCCGTTCCAGGCGCAGTACATCCGAACCGGAGAGCTGGTCCCCGGCTCGGCTAACGCCCTGGCGAGCATTACGTTTTCGTATCAGTAGGTCAGTGTTTAACCCACACCAGCTGATCGACCCGGAAGCCCAGATCGCGTGCGGTATTCAGGTAGTCCTGTTTTACCGCATCCGGAATGGTCGGGGTGCGCGATAAAATCCACAGGTAGTCGCGGTTCGGGCCGCTGACCAGCGCGTACTGGTACTTATCGTCCAGCTTGATCACGTTATAGCCGCCGTAGAACGGGCCGAAGAACGATACCTTCAGCGCAGCCGTAGTCGGTTCGCCGGTAAAGTACGCCTTTCCTTCGCTCTCATTCCACTTGTTCTTCACCGGATCATAGCCACGATTCAGTACGCTGATACCGCCATCGCTGCGCTTGCCGTACGTCGCGGTCACCTGTTCCAGACCGCGCTCGAAGCGATTTTCCAGTCGGGCGACTTCATACCATTTGCCGAGATAGCGGCTGGCATCAAAGCCGGTAATGGGCTGCACGCCTTTCGGCGGCGTGGGAGATTTACAGGCAACCAGCGTCAGCGCAATGGCGACACCGGTAACGACAGGCCATAGCCTCATGAGAACTCCTTTCAATTACGCGGTTGGACGTTAAGTGTAGCGCACCCGTGCGGCGCTTCATCCCGTCGGGGAATATTCGTAGTATATTGAGACTACTCCTTCTCTTCGGATGCAGACATGGCTTACTCCATCGGCGAATTCGCCAGACTCAGCGGCATCACCGCCACCACGCTGCGGGCGTGGCAGCGACGCTATGGATTACTCAAACCCGAGCGTACGGACGGCGGTCACCGCCTGTACAGCGATGAGGACGTTCAGCAGGCGCTGAAAATCCTCGACTGGGTTAAAAAAGGCGTACCCATCGGCCAGGTAAAATCACTGCTGGAACGCCCTGTGCCGCGCCGCGCCAATAACTGGCAAACCCTGCAACAGGCCATGCTGCAAAAGTTGCAGGAGGGGAAAATTGAATCCCTGCGTCAGATGATTTACGACGCCGGACGCGAATACCCAAGGCCAGAGCTGGTCACTAACGTGCTGCGTCCGTTGCGCAGCCAGATATCGGCCAACGTCGCCGCCGCCATGACGCTGCGTGAGATCCTCGACGGCATCCTCATCGCCTACACCTCGTTTTGCCTTGAGGGCGATAAAAAAGCGCCGGGCGATAACATCCTCATCAGCGGCTGGCATCTGAACGACCCGTGTGAGATCTGGCTTGAAGCCCTGACGCGCACCGGCCAGGGCCACCGCATCGACATACTGCCGGTTCCCCCTGCCGCGCTGGCCCCGGAAATTTTTCCGGATCGCAAATGGCTGCTGGTTACCAGCGGTAAACTTACCGCCGCGCGGAAAAAGCAGGTTGCGCAGTGGCAGCAGCAGGTTTCCCTTGAGGTAATTATCCTCTGATTATTTTCTGCTGTGGCAAACTTCACGAAAAGTTGAATATTTTTTCGCGCAGCGAGTGCTAACGTTTTCCTGTCACCGACAACTCAACAGGAAAACACGATGAAAAAGACACTCCCTCTGATGATGCTGGCTACAATGGCTTTCGCCCCTGCCGCGTTCAGCGCCCCGGCAGGCACCCTGAGCGTCCACGTTCTGGACCAGCAAACCGGTATGCCGCCAGCAGATGTGGCCGTCACGCTGGAAAAGCAGGAGCAGAACAAGTGGACCCCGATTGCCAGCGGTAAAACTGACCACGACGGGCGCATCAAATCGCTCTATCCGCAGGATCAGGATATGGCGCCAGGCGTGTATAAAGTGACCTTCAAAACCGCAGATTACTTCCACGGCAAAAAGCTGGACTCCTTCTTCCCGGAAGTGCCGGTGCTGTTCACCGTCACCCGCACCAATGAAAAACTGCACATCCCGCTTCTGCTCAGCCAGTACGGTTACTCAACCTACAAGGGCAGCTGATTGCTCTTGATTTTAAAGACGATTAAAAAATAATCCCGTCAATACTTGGACAAATACGCATTGTTGTGTAACTTTTAGATATGAGATCGGGAGGTGCACATCATGACAACAAAACCTGTGCTGGGTATTAGCGGATGTTTGACCGGTTCCGCCGTTCGCTTTGACGGCGGACATAAGCGTATGGGCTTTGTGATGGATGAGCTGGCGCAGTGGGTCGCTTTCCGCCCGGTATGCCCTGAAATGGCTATCGGCCTGCCCACGCCTCGTCCGGCGCTGCGCCTGGTGATGACCACTGGCGGCGAGACAGAAATGCAATTCAGCAAAGCGCCGCACGATGACGTCACGCAGAAGATGGCCGCATTTACGGCAGATTATCTGCCGAAAATCGGCGATCTGTCAGGGTTTATCGTCTGTGCAAAATCCCCTAGCTGCGGCATGGAGCGCGTGCGGCTGTACGACGAAAACGGCAACCGGGGCCGCAAGGAGGGTGTCGGGCTGTTCACCGCCGCCCTCCTTGAAACTTTCCCCTGGCTGCCCGTCGAAGAAGACGGTCGCCTGCACGATCCGGTACTGCGGGAAAACTTTGTTGAGCGCGTTTTTGCTCTCCACGAACTGAACGTAATGCGTAAAAATGGCCTGACGCGCCGTGCCCTGCTGGACTTTCACAGCCGCTATAAGCTTCAGCTTCTGGCGCACCATCAGGCAGGCTACCGTGAAATTGGCCCGTTCGTGGCATCACTGCACGAGTGGGACGATCTGGACGCGTTTTTCGTGGCCTATCGCGACAAGCTGATGACCATCCTGAAAAAACCCGCTTCGCGGAAGAATCACACTAACGTGCTGATGCACATTCAGGGCTATTTCCGTAACCAGCTGAACAGCCGCCAGCGCGGAGAACTGCGTGATGTGATCCTGCATTACCGGGACGGGCTGCTGCCGATCCTCGCGCCGCTGACGCTGCTTAAGCATTATCTGGCTGAATACCCTGACCGGTATCTGATGACGCAAAACTACTTTGATCCCTATCCTGATGATTTGGGTCTGCGTCTGGCCGTTACCTGATAAGAAAGAAGCGAAGGCCCCATTGACCCACAGAGGCCCAAAGCTGTACCCCGTTTAGACGACACCCTCACTGTCGTCTTTTTTTTGCGCTCAGCGTAAAATACTGTAATTCTGTACAGGTTAAGCGTGCACAGCGGAGTACCCCGATGATCAAAAATCTGCATATTCAAAACTACCGCTCAATTCGCGATATGTCGCTTGAGCTGGAACAGCTCAATATCGTGTTCGGCCCCAACGGCACCGGAAAATCCAATATTTATAAAGCGATTTACCTGATGCACAGCGCGGCGCAGGGGCAATTCTCCCAGGCGCTGGCAAACGAGGGGGGGATTTTGAAAGTGTTCTGGGCGGGCAAAACCCGCAGCGATCAGCTGCGGCGCATGAACCTGGCGGTGGAAACGGAAACCTATGAATATGAGCTTCAGGTCGGGTTCGTGGAAAAGCTGCCCTATCCCTCACAGTTTCAGCTCGATCCGGTGATCAAAGAGGAAGCTATCTGGCTGAGCGGCCAGCACCGTCGTCCGTCGTCACAGCTGATGAAGCGTAAGAATCAGGCGGTTTTCCTGAACAACGTGCATCACGAAAAAGTGACCCACAGCGGTACGCTGTATGAGAACGAGTCGGTGTTCGGGCAACTCGGTGAACCGCACCTCTACCCCGAAGTGTCGCAGATGCGCGAGTCCCTGCGTAACTGGCGATTTTATCATGAGTTTTCCGTCTCATCCGGCTCGGCGATCCGTGCGCCGCAGGTGGGTTTTCGTTCCCCGGTGCTGGCCAGCGACGGCGCGAACCTGGCCGCCGCGTTTCAGACCATTGTCGAAATTGGCGACGAGCTGCTGCTGATGCGCATTCTCGACCAGGCCTTCCCCGGCTGCGTGTTTTACAGCGACAACACCGGCGGGCGCTTCCGCATGATGATGCAGCGCGAGGGGCTAAGCAGGCCGCTGGAACCGGCAGAGTTCTCCGACGGGACGCTGCGTTTTCTGTGCCTGGCGGTGGCGCTGCTAAGCCCGCGCCCTCCCGCATTCATCGCCCTCAACGAACCGGAAAACAGCCTGCATCCGCAGATGCTGCCCGCTCTGGCAAGCCTCATTGCCGAGGCCAGCCGCTACTCGCAGATCTGGCTCACCAGCCACTCGCCGGAGCTGGCGCAGTTGATTGAGAAGCACCGATCGTTTTCGCTGTATCAGCTGTCGATGATGGAGGGGGAGACGCGGATGGAGCGGCTGGGGTAATGCATTTCTTTTATGCAGTCACCACTTTCAAGGTCGCCATCAACGACGAAGATGATTTCCGTCGGTATATACCTTCGGCGAATTCTGCGCTCGCGACAGATTATCAATACTGCGAATATTGTCGGAGGGCAACATCTCAGCGACGGACTCGCACGGATTAAATTTATGGATGATATTCGGCAGTTTGTGATGCAACAATTTAGCGCTACCCGGGCGGCCAGAAGTGATGAGGAGTGCATGGAGTGCCTGAAAAACATCCGGGCTGAGAACGAAAGTCTTCTTGAGCAAAGCAGAATGCTTCGCTCCCGTACTGCTCAGCTTTTTGCTCAGATTAACTAGTTAAAGAAAATAACAAAGTCGTCGGTCACGTTATCTCCCGCTGGATTTCTACCGCAAAGTCGACGGAATGAATCGCGCAGCGCTCACTATGAAAATTGTCGGCTGGGGTGTCTCTGCAAAAGTCTCGTTTGATTTAATTTCTAATGCGTCTTGCCAGAACTAATGTATTTCTTTCTGAAGCGCCAGGCTTTGTAAGCAATGATTGGGGGTTGAAAAAACCAGGCAATAATCAATACGATGAAAAGAGAAATACCGCCGGAAACAATATTGTAATGTTCAGCGAAAAAAAGAAGCGCCAGGAAAATCAGAGCCACAGCCGCAGTAATACACAGTACCATGATGAAACGCTTGCCCAACTCAAGCACCACCTCGAGCAGGGATGAACCATAACGGCTAACGTTTCGGTTCAGATACGCTAATTCTTTTACGGTGAAACCTGATTCAAGTAACTGCGTTTCAATATTGTTCATGCCACTACCTTTTCTTCTGGAAAGTAACGTGGATTATCTTAACCGGAAGAGAAGTGCTAGTAACCCGTCTGATGCATACCCATTACCGCCCGCTTTAAAGGCAAAGAAGTCGCCCACGTCTTTTTATTCCATCTCGCCAGCATTATTTTTCGCTGCAAACGGCTTAACGCGAAACGTCTTACGCCACTCCGCCGGACTGACGCCAAAGCGCGCCTTAAACTGCTGCCGATACGTCACCGCTGATAAAAACCCCACCTGCTCAGCGACGCTTTCGATTGGCAGACTGCCGGACTCCAGCAGGATCTGGCTGCGCCGCAGTCGCTCGGCGGTAAGCCAGTCGGCAACGCTCATGCCCGTCGCCTTGATAAAATGGCGGGTCAGCGTGCGTCGGCTCATCGACACCACGTCCGCCAGCGAATCCAGGTTATGCGGCTCGGAAATGTGCTGCTGAAGGTAGTCTATGAGACAGTTAATCCGCCCGTCGCGGGTATCTTTCGGCACAGGCTGCGCAATAAACTGCGCCTGCCCGCCCTCGCGGTGCGGCGGGACGATCATCCGGCGGGCAATCTGATTGGCGACGACGCTGCCAAAGCGCTGGCGGATGATATACAAACAGCAGTCGAGCGCGGCGGCGGTACCTGCCGAGGTGATCACATTGCCGTCGTCCACGTAGAGCGCGTTGATGTCCAGTCGAACGTCCGGAAACAGCGTCTGAAACTGGTGTTCAAACTCCCAATGGGTGGCGGCCCGTTTGCCGCTGAGTATGCCGGCATAGCCCAGCACAAACGATCCCAGACACAGCCCAACAATTTCCGCCCCGTTGTCTCTGGCCTTAACCAGGCTGTCGAGCAGCGTCTGAGGCGGGCGCTCCAGTACGTGCTGCCAGTAGGGTACAACCACAATTTCAGCCGATGCGATCGCGGAAAAATCCTGCGTCGCATGCAGGGCAAAACCGTCTTTCGAGGTCAGGAATCCCGGTTTTTCAGCGCAGATCGTGACGTTAAAGCGCTTTTCCCCGGATACCGTATCGCCAAACAGAATGCAGGGGACGGAGTAGTGGAACGGGCTAAACCCGTCCACCGCGACAATAGCAACGTTAACAAGCGGCATCTGTCTCTCCTTTCCCCTTTAACACTCAGAATATAACGGTTTCGCCGTCCTGAGGAATGCTCACCGCGTCACTTATCTCGTTGGCGTCAACATACTCGCGCAGCGCGCGGCGGGTCAGCAGGCAGTGGTTGATAGCTTCCATATGGGTCGCCACGATTTTCGCCTGCGGCAGCAGGAAATGCACGTTAAGCAGATCTTCTTCCCCCATGATAATTGGCCCAAACCCGATGACGTGGGCGTAACCAGCGTTGAGCACGACAACGTCCGGTTGATGCTTTTGTAGATCGGCCGCAACCGCGTCGCGCCAGATGGTATCCCCTGCGATATAAAGCGTCTTCTCATCGGGATGACGGAAGACCACGCCGCAGGCTTCACCCAGACGCTCTGCCAGCTCCGGCACGGCATAAGCGCGGTCAGTGCCGTGCTGGCCGCCATAAGTTTTCGCAATCCGGATATCGCCGAACGTCGTTTCGTCGGTCATGACCGTCAGGTTGTGAAAGCCCTGTCCGCGCAGCAGCGCGGCATCGCTATCATTTTGCACGTAGATCGGCTTGTGTTTGGCGATCAGCTCAACGGCATACTGATCCCAGTGATCGTCATGGGTATGGGTGACGATCACCGCATCGGTGTCCAGCAGCGTTTGAACGTCAACGGGAAGCTCGACCATCGGGTTGCGAATATCGGCCCGCGCGGTGCCGGGAAAACCCGGATAAGCGCCTTTTGGCGCCAGCATTGGGTCGATTAAAAAGCGTTTTCCTGCGTAAGTGATCAGCTGGGTGGCGTTGCGAATTTGCGTAATGTTCATGGGCTATCCTCCGGTTGGTATGAGAAGGAGAATAGCCCCAGGGTGCCGTTAAGAATGTGGGCTAAAGGGCGATGATCGATGAAATCGGGTCAATCGATAAACCGCTTGCGCACCCTTTCCAGCGGCGCAATCAGCAGATTGATAAGCGGCTTACGATCGATAACGATATCGGCGTTCACCGTCATCCCGCCCATCAGCATGCGCTTTTTCTTGTCCGGGTCGGTAAACCAGGAGGGGACGCGCACTTTAGCCAGGTAGTAGTTCTGCCCTTCCTGGAGCGGGATCAGCGCCGAATGGGCATCAATGTTTACCTCATAGAAATCGGACAGCGTCGCCTCCACGGAACCGTATTTGTCCACGGGCCAGGAGTCGAAGCGCAGCTTAACCTTATCGCCTTTCGCCACGCGCCCCACCCCCGTTGCCGGAACATACAGGTACCCCTCCATCGTCGCCGCGGTATTTTTACGGATCACCACCACCACCTCGCTGTTTTGCGTAATGGCCCGGCCTGGCGGGAAGTTAATCGCCACCACGTAGCCATCTGAAGGGGCCAGCATCGCCATGGTGGAACTCCCCCGGCTGGACAGGTTGCGATCGATTTCGCTGATGCGGTTTTTCACGTACAGCTGCTCTTCGCTCAGCGAATCAATTTGCGACTGGGTGCTGTCGGTCAGGCTGGTTTTGCGCGCCTCAAGCTCAAGAATAGTGCTCTCCTCCAGCGTCAGGTTGAGCTGGGCGTTGAGCACATCGTTATGGCTTTTATCGAGATCCACTTTGGAGACATAGCCCTTCCCGGAGACGGATTTCCACGCCTCGTAGGTGTCGGTGCTGTTTTTTAACAGCGCGCGCAGCTTCTTCACCTTATCGCGGGAAACGGCGATCTGCTTGTCAGTGAGAGCCAGCTGCTGCGCCAGATTTTTGCGATACGACGCAATCGAGTCCTCAATGGCCTGGATGCGCTGCTCGCTGCGCTTTTTCTCCGCTTCCATCTGCTGGCGGTCAAACTGCACCACCGAGCCCTGCTTGCCGCCATAGTCCTGCGACACGGTGAACAGCGGATCGTTTTCCTTCACGTACTGGCCGGGCCGGACGGCAAAATCAACAAGGGTTCCGGACTCTCTGGCGCGCACCTCCACATCGCCCTGCGCCGGGATCAGCACCCCGCGTGCCAGCGTGGTTTCCGAAAAGTTGAAAGCAATCGCAAAGACCAGCAGGCAGAGAAAAAAGGCGATGAACAGCGTCAGCACGGTTTTCAGCCGCGGCGCGTTGATTTGATAGCTTTTTGAGAAGTGGTGCGGGATTAGCGCCCGACGCTGTCGGCTTCGGTTTTTTAATTTCACGATATGTCATCCATGATAAATCACTGAAAGATCGTCCCATCCACTCCAGAGCGTGGGGGTTTTGCGCAGCGCGTTCAGCGTGTCGGCGGCGGCCAGACGGTAATCCTCTGGCGCATACGCCTGGCTCTCCAGCCCAAACTCTACCGCGTGCAGCGAACAGACCGGCAGCAGCGTTCGGACGCTGTAGCCATAACGCGATAAAAACCGCGTGGAGACGTCCGTTAACCACGCCTTGCGATCGCCTGCCTGAATTGGGAACAGCGGCGCATCCGGCAGGCGTTCATCCATCAGCAGCACCGTCACCAGGCGCTGAGGGGCGAAAAACGAGCCGGCGCGCCGTCCGTCGTGTGTGGCCATCAGCTTGTGCAGCGCAGGGTGGCGGGTAATAAACTGAAAGCGCACATCATCTGGCGCGGTGGCGAGCAGCGCATCCATAATCAGGCCAAAGCCCGCCCAGCGCATGCCCAGTAGCAGGGTGCGAGATGAACTGTAAAACCCCTGATCCTGCGTCCACTGCGCCACGTACGCATGCAGATCGAAGCGAACGTTGCGCGCCCACAGCGCGGGCGGGAAAATCTGTTCCACGAAGTTAAACCCGCTCAGCTCATGGGCGTTCTGATGCAGAAAATCAGCCGGCACATCGGCCTCCGGGCAGGGCATAAACTGGCTGTAGTTTTGCGCAATCCGGTTTGCCATTAAGGTGCGTCCGGCCTGGCGCGCGCAGAGTCGGGCATAGAGACGCGGCAGAAACATCATTGCTCACTCTCCCGCAGGGTGCCGTTTTCCATGGTATAGAGACGCCCCTGACAGCCCACCACGTCCGGCGAGTGGGTAACAAATACCAGGCCAATCCCCAGGCTACGCAGGTTCGCCAGCACCTTTTGCGCGGTGGTCTTATCCAGGTTCGCCGTCACTTCGTCGCAGAGCAGTAGCTTAGGCTGGCTGTACAGGGCGCGCGCCAGGACCAGACGCTGCATCTCCCCGGCTGAGAAAAAGGTGTTCCCCGGCAGCATCTCCGTTTCGTAACCGTGCGGCAGACGGGCGACGACGTGGTCCACTTCCGCCAGCCGACACGCGGCGATGACCTGCTCTTTATCCGGCGCGCTGTCAAAGCAGGCGATGTTGTCCAGAATCGAGCCGGTGAAGAGAATATCGTCTGCATGAACAATGCGGATGTGCTGGCGCAGCGAGGAAAGATCGCACTCTTCAATGGGGATCTTATTGATCCGCAGCGTGCCAGACGATGACAGCAACATGCCGGAGATCAGACGCAGCAGCGTGGTTTTTCCCGACCCGCTCTGGCCCACGATCACCGCCTCTTCGCCCTGCTTCAGGGTCATGTTGATATGCTGTAGCGTGGCCTCCCGGCCTGGATAAGCAAATGAGACATCCTCAAATTGCAGACAGACCGGCGAGGTGACAATCCGCTTCCCAAACTGGCTGGTTTCAGAGGGGGCAAACAGCAGGTCGCCCACGCGATCCAGCGGCCCCTTAAGGGCATTTTTGTCCAGCAGCTTCTGCGCCACCTGCACCATGGCATCGGAAAAATAGCGCTTATAGCTGATATAGGCGTACAGCATCCCGATGCTCATCTGCCCTTCCAGGATCAGCCACGCGCCAAAGCAGACCACCAGCAGCTGCTCGGCATTGATCACCAGCAGCGAAGCCACGTCAAAGCGGGCCAGCAGCCGCTCTTTACGCATCAGCCCGGCGATGTGTTCGCGCTGGGATTTGTCCATCACCGCATCCCGGGCCTGCTCCATATTGTTCGCCTTGAGCGTAATGATCCCTTTCTGTGTCTCTACCAGCAGAGATTCATACTGGGCGGTACGTTCGATGGAGTCATCCACCGCGCGTTGATAGGGGCCGATCAGCGAAAAGCGGATCAGGAAAAACACGCCCATCAGCAGCATCGTCAGCAGCGCAATTTTGACGTTATACAGCAGCATAAACAGCAGGCTGGTGACGGCGATCAGGCTGGAAAAGAGAATTTGCACGTAGCCATTGCTGATGAACTCCGCGCAGGCGTGGAGCGATTTTTCAATAGCCAGCACGATGCCCGGCGGGCGCGAGCGGAACCAGCTGGTCTGGGTGCGCAGCATGTAGTGGCGCACGGACTGGCTTAAATCGTCATAGGCAATGTTACGCATCAGGATCTCAAGCAGCTGCTTGAGGAATTTACCGATGACTTCAAAGATAAAGACGATAGCGAAGATCGCGGTGAGCAGGATCACCAGATCGCTGTCGCTGCGGGAAATGGCCTCATCCATAATCAGCTGCACGTAGGTGGGGCTCGCCACCATGGTGATGAGAGTAAAAATACAGAGCACAAACAGCAGCAGCTGGCGCTGGAACAGGCTCGGAGATTTATTGGCTAACCGGCCAAGCGTGAGCTTTTCATCCGGGGATTTCTTTTCGAAACACGGCGTGGGCTTAAGCTCAAGCACATACCCGGAAAACAGTTTTTCCGCCTCTTTCAGGCGGTAACGACGCACGCCGCTGGCCGGGTCGTGAACGGTCACGCTGCGGCTGTCGATCTTCACGATGACCACGAAATGGTTGCCGCGCCAGAAGGCGATGAGCGGCAGCTCAGACGTTTCTATTTCAGTGATTTCGCCTTTAAGCACCCGGCCAGACATATTTTTATCGCTGGCAAGGGTCAACAATTCCGCCATTGAGGTTCCCGCATCGGCGGAAACGGAAATCTCCCGGCGCAGCTGGCTGACGGAGACATGGTGGTCATAGTGCCCCAACACCATCGCCAGGCAGGCCAGTCCACATTCGGTAAATTCATGCTGGCGAATAACAGGGGTCTTACCCTGTTTTTTATACTGAAAGAGCGAAAACATAATGATCCGTGGCTGAAATAAAAAAATGGCCCGGCAATGCGGGCCATGCGTACAACGTGCTTCTCGCTTAAGCGCTGAAGAAACCGCCGATGAAGCCGCCCACCAGGCCGAATACGCCACCGATGGTGCCGCCCAGCGCGCCTAACATCTGGCTGCCCGCGTTATAGCCCGCGCTTGCGCCCTGAATAGCGGCAGCAAACGGATCCCAACCACCGATGATGGCCTGTGCTTTTTTGAAATCGATAACTTGCATGATACTTTTCCTGTAAACGTGAATTAGTTGTAGCTACCAACCAGCGCGCCCAGGAAGCCCATTGCGCCACCCAGAACTCCGCCAACCACACCGCCAACCATGCCCATGATGCTGGCGCCAGTGTCGTAACCCAGCTGTGCACCTTTAACCAGACCAGCGAACGGGTTTAACGCGCCGCCAATAATGTCTTTCGCTTCTACGAATGAAATCGCTTTCATTTTTATCTCCTGTAGTGATGGATCTTTAGCATGATGCTAAAGGCTAATTTCCTTTTATGAAGGAAAGCGGTTGCTACGGGCAGGTGGTCAGCGGAATGATTTTATTGCCATAAATAATCATTCGTCTTGCAGCCTGCCCGGCATTATCTATTTCCAGCCGTTGCCCCGGAGGAATATATTTTGAATTATTGTATTGCGTACTGCACCCGACCGAGGAAACATATTTAAAATAGGTATTCCCGGTATTACTCACCACCCCGTTGCTAAACGCATAATCAAAATGTCGTGTCCATGGACGGACAATCAAAATAGCCTCAAGCGAGACCACCACATCCGACTGGATGCGCTGGCCTTTGCGCGTGATGACCTTTGCCTGGAGCGGCGTCTCGGTGAATTTTACGCGATAGTATCGCTCTTTGTTGTCATGCGGGCCGGTATAGTAAAATTTAAAACCCGCGCGCTCACCGCTCCCCAGCGTTAATTGCTTAGGCGAATACATGACTTCGCCGTCTTTTATTTCGGTTTCTTTTCCCTTCTCTTTAGGAACGTCTACCTGAATAAGCGAAACGGTATAATTCTGACGTTCGCTGGTATCGTTTTTTATCGGCTGAAAAACAACTTCTCTTTCGGGAAGAAAATCAATATTCAGACTTTCGATAATTAAAGCATTTGCCCCTGTGGAAATGAAGCAATTTATTGCAAAAATAGCCAGGAATTTTCCAGTCATGGTTGATTAATTCCAGGATGCGCTAACATCTATTCTTCCCTGCGCGGTCACTTCGCCAAACCAGCTATTTCCGTCATAGGTGGTCTTCGATACCGGATTATCCATAACGAACTGGAGGATCAGCGGTGTTTTCCAGAGCCACATATCGGTCACGCCGGAACTCATTTTGTCCCACTCTTCCGCATGGGTGGCCGGCGCCGGGATCGACAATACCTCGCCTTTACAGTTATGCGCCATGCGCGTCTGGCTTTTCCCCACCAGCACGTTGCCCGGAATGGGAACCGTAAAGCCGTTGCCGCTGAAGGCGCAGTAGTCCACCCCATTCAGGCTTTGAGTAGGCCCGGTGACTTTTACCGTGACCGCAATCGCCGCATCTTTTTGCGCCCCGCTGTAGGTGATGGTGTAGGGGATCTCAATGGGCGTTTCGCCGATGGCGCCTTTCCCGGAGCCGCCCAGACCGTCAGGATCGAGGGCGTAATCCGGGTTGTCGGGCGTAATCTCCAGCCCCGGCTGAATAGGGTTAATCACCAGGCCGCCCCCCGGCTGGAAGCAGAAATCCGCCGCCAGCGAGCTGTTGCCGGGCGTCAGGCACAGGCTGACGATATTGCCAATGCTGCTGCCGTCCCCCGCCTGCGCCACGCTCAGAATTAACGCTTTCGGCAAAAATATTTTAAGGTACGCTTTGCCGCCGTTTTTCTGCGGCGCCGCGAGGAAGGTGTTTGCCAGGACACGCGTATCACTCAGGATACCGCCGGAGATACTGTACCAGGTGTTTTCATCGAAGGTCAGCTCGGCGGCAAGCCCGGTGCCGCCGTTCATGTGCGATTGCAGCACGCTGTTGACGCGGGAAGAGGTGAGCGCCAGCCCCCCGTTGTAACCGGAGATATCTTCCCCAACAAACGTGTATTCAAGCAGGTCGCACAGCACGCCAGAGATCGTGTTGCGGGTGTATTTGGTGCAGGTGGCCCCTGTTGATCCATCGACAATCGTCACCTCGCCGCTGATCGGGTCAATCCCCAGGTTGAGCGCCCTGGCGTTGGTCATAGTCAGCGTACCCACCTTGTGAAGCGTATTGGTGGTGGTCACTTTGTTGATGGAGCTGATTTGCGGCGTGGAGGTGATGGTCACTTCATCCCCTGGCGCGGCGTTGAGCAAATAGTTAAAGAACGGATCGCCCAGTACCCAGCGCCCGTATGACGTGCCGGGCTCCATCACCGGCGGCTTAACCACCATCGACGTATCGGTATAGCGGGTCGTCGGGGTGTACCCCGTGTTGCCGCAGGACGAGGAACACGCCGTCCCTTTAAAGAACGGAGAAGCGCTGGAACCGGTCACCGAAAAGTTGATGGTCAGCGCGCTGCCTGCCGGACCGCTGTAGCTGTTGTCCGGGATGTAAGTGGCGATACCGTTATTCGTTTTCGCACTCAGGGTCGGCCACTCGCGCGAACCGTGTAAAAACGCGGTCGACGTGCTGTTCAGACTAAACAGCCCCGCGCTGTTTCCCGTCCCGTTATTGTCCGGGTTATTAATGGCGAAATAGGGCAGCTCCTGCGCCTGGGCCGCCGCGCTCATCAGCAGTAAATTAAGAGCGAATATCTTTTTCATCGTCACGTTCCTGCGTTCCTTTTGCTTCCTGCCAGACGAAATCGCCTTTGTCGCAGGAGATGTCCCCAAGCCACAGCGCACCGCGGTTAGACTCGATGTCCAGGCGCACTTCGCAGACGCTGTCGTCCGGCGTGGCGATACTCAGGACAGGGTTGTTCTTATCAACGTCGATCACGAAGCGTCCGTCGTTTTCCGTCCGGGTCAGCCCGACGTGGTTTTTGATCTGCATGGCGCCAATCGGGGCCCCGTTTGCATCCACAAGACGACCAAACAGAGTGACGATTTTCTTCACCTGCGGCTTCATCACCACGGTATTGCCCGGATAAACCGTGATATGGCGACGCGCATTCGCGCCAATCTCATAGCTCTCCGTACCGGTTTCACTGTTCATCACTTCCAGGTCATAGGCCTGGTATGCCGGCAGCGACAGCCAGGTTTTATCCCCTTTGATGCGTTCTGCCCGGCCGTTAAGCTTCAGGGTCAGCGCTTCATCAGATTTGAGACCGGTACTGACAATCACCCCTGCGCTTTCGGTGCCTTTCCCGGCGGCGATGGCCTCTTTGGACCAGCCCACGCTGCCGTCACTGGTCAGCGTGGAGTTCCAGCCTTTACTCATGCCGCTCTGGACGCTGAGGATGTTGCTGTTCCACGGCGTGTCGAAGTTCACGCTGCCGCCGCCGCTTACGCTGCGATCCTGGCGGCTGTTAAAGGCTTTCGAGACGTTGGCTGTGGCCGATTTCAGGTAATCGCCTTCAAACTGGCGGCTGGCGCTGACGTTCAGCGCCGTGCCGGTATCGCGATTGTGGGAAACGCCAACCGACACGGTATTGCCGAGCGGTATGGCGAAATCGAGCATCACGTAACGATCTTTCTCTTCGTAATACCCGTCGTATTTGTTGCGCGACATCCCCACCCGCAGGCGCGCCGTACCGTAGCGACCGGCGTATAACCCCTGGGAGTAGTCCAGCTGATAGCGTTTATAGCGATAGAGGTCGTCCTCCTGACGCATCAGGCTCAGGTTGCCCGCTGAGGGCAGGCCGAACGACGGCAGGCTAAAGGAGGCGCCCCAGGTGTTGCCCTTGCTCTCATAGATATCGAGGAACTTGCCGCTGGAGAGCTGTTCATGGGAGTACCAGACCGAACCGATCTGCCACGGCAGGCTGAGATTCGCGCCGTAGTTGGCGCGGTACGTTCCGTCGGAGGCGGCCATGGTCTGGGTATTCACCGAGAAATAGCCCGTCAGGTTCAGGGAGGCCCACAGCTCGCTGACGATGTGTTCGCGCATCATGTAGGTGGAGGCGTTCCAGTCGACCATCCCGCTGCGCTTGCTGAACGAGGCCCCCACCAGCGACATGGTGTCTTTATGTTTGGTGTCGTAATCGTAGTAGTAGGTGTTGTCCTGCTCGTTTTTGTGTTTCGCGTATTTTTTATAATTGACGACGGATTTATCGCGGCTATACATCCCGCCCCACATCTGCCAGCGCAGCGTTTCCGACACGTTGCTGGAGAACGGCTTATTCACGGTGTACATGCTACGTGACACGGTGCGGCTTCCGCTCACCACCTCAACTTCGATGCTGTAGATCCCGTAGGGTAGGCTGCTGGTGTCAATTTCGTGATTACCCACATCAAAGCGCTGAATCCCGATAAGCTGCCCGTCACGACGAATACGGGCCTCGCCCGCCGTGGGGAAATAGACCACCACAGGCGTCAGAGAGAGCGTGTTATCGCGCTTACGGGAGTTGGCCTGGTTGCCCATGGAAACGCCGTAGACTTCACCGCCGGAAATCCCGCTGACGCTCGCCAGAGACTGCATCGCCCAGCCGTTCAGCATGCCCGCGGCGTAGCGCATCCCCTGATAGTCGCGCTCCCACATAACCGCATTCATCTGGGTATCGCTGCTGCTCTCGTTGACGTAGCCAGAGCCGTCGATCAGCACATGATCAACGCCCATTGAGATCCAGTTTCTTGCGTTCAGATAGCCCGACGACCAGCTGTCACCGTAGCCGCTCTCGGTGTGATACGCCCCGAGGTTGTAGGAGAACGTGCCGCTCAGGTCGTCAGACTCCGGCGCATCAATGTCCACCTCACGCGGGCGAATATTCACCCCGTAGTCGCTCTGCGACAGATTCAGCAACAGGCGCATTTTTTTCTGATCCAGCTCGAACGCGGACCCCGTACTTACCGGAATGCGCATCTGGTCATCAAACTGCTTGTCGTTAATGCTCTGCAATAACGTTCTCATCTCTTTTGACAGACGAATGCCGTTATCAGACTCCTGGACCTGAACGTCCCTCAGCCCCAGCTTCAGATCTTTTGCAAAGAGCGTCACGTCACCGATACGAACATATTCGCTCGCCGTGCCTTCGTGGTTCCCTTGTTGTGCTGAGTGTGGACGCGTATTCACCAGATAGACGGGAATTTTGATCCCCTGCTCCAGCAGTGCATAAAGCGAGTCGGGAAAACGGTAATTAGCGATAACCACGGAGCTTGAGGCTGCATGCGCAAGCGCGGGCAGCGTGCCGGATGCGCAAGCCATCATCACCGGCAACACTAATTTATTTTTCACCATGCATCCTTACTTAACAGGTATGAACTGTTTCAGGTCCCATATTCCGAGATGAAAATGGTTATCCGTAACGTTGATATCCTCGATAGCGCGCGAGGTATCCGGCATCAGGTAGAAGTTTTTGGTACACGGCGTAGTCGGTGATTCCGGATTCGGCTTCAGGCAGGTTCCGGTCGCATTGACGCGAAAAGCGGTGTTCCCTTTATTGGTTATTTTTCCCGCCACATAGACGAAGTCGATCTTCTTATCACGGGGCTGAACCACCAGAATGGTGCTCACCACCGCGCGCGTCATCCCGGTACCGTTTTTTGGTGAACCGCTGTCCACCTCTTCGCTCACCCCTTCATCCGTGAAGGTAATGCGGTAGTAACGCTCTTTGTTATCGGCGTTTCCGTGATAGTAAAATTTGACAATATTGCTGGTACCGGCGGGCATTACCATGCGCGTGGGCGTCAGCAACAGTTCGTCCACTTTCTCCGGATTAATGACGATCCCTTCATCCATTGGGCTGCTGATCCGCTGTGCGCGAACAGAAACAATACGCACGCTGTCTGCTTCGTTTTTTATTTCCTTGGCGGTGGAGTCAGCATCCGCAGGAATAATGGTGGTGACTTTTCCCACATTAATGGCCAGCGCGGAGGAAGAGATAAATAATAAAAATAAGAAGGCGGATTTGAGGTTAAACATGCTATTTCCCTAAACAGGGGCTTGCGCCCCTGGATCGATCAGGCCTTAGCCCCAGGTTGCGCGGAACGCAACAGATACGGTCCCTTCCCACAGGCTGTTGGTCAGGTCTTTGAACTCTTTCGCAGTACCCGCGTTGTCCTGAGCGGAGTCAACGTAGAAGACGAATTTGTCCTGGCCGGTAATTTCGGTATCTGCCGCCGCGCCTGCGCTGGTGGTCAGGTTCCACAGGCCAGAAGAGACGCCGGTGTTAGAAGAAGAATCAACCAGCGTGGTCCATGCGGTTGATTTCGCCCCCACGGTGCCACCGATAGAGCCCAGGTCGTTACCGCCCCAACGCGCACCCACTTTCAGCTTGGTCGCTTCACCGCCCACGCTGAACAGCGTGTTGTTTGAATCATCGAGGATAGCTTCGAGTTTGAAGCTGGTCGCCGTAGAGTGATCGCCACGGATAGCCACATCAAACAGACCGGTATCGGTGTTGAAAGATTTGGTATTGGCGCTGTAAACGAAGTTCAAAGCACGCGTTGGCGTAACAACCAGGTCGGATTCGCTGTCTTTGGTCGCGGTTGCCTGCCAGGTGGCAGAAGCCGTCGTTTCTGCTGCATTAACTGCGCTCAGGGCAGAAACAGACAGCAGGGAGCCCAGAACGATAGCGTTCAGTTTGTTCATTTATTTAGTCCTTCAAAAAAGAATCCACGTGTATAAAAAGGGGAGCCCCTTTTTCGAGGCGGAGTATAGACAGCCGCAAAATAACGAGGCAATACAGAAAAATTCACTCGCCGGAGAATAACAATAAAAATATAAATAAATTTCTCGTATCTTATTGTTACGTATTGAGTAAATCACTCAATTTCCCGAGCAATAGATAAATATCGATTTTTCAATAAAGAGAAATATCAGGACGTCGGAACAGCCACACACATCATTACAGGCAAAACCAGCCCCTTAATTAACCAGGCGTGCGGTTTAACGCGGGTAATATAGAAGAAGTTGATATTATCAAGTAACATTTCGTTTACAACGCCATCCGGCGCCGCATCATCTTCAGACTTATTCAGCTTTTTATCCTTAATATAAAAGATATTGCTTCCGTCGACTTTTTCCACGCTGAGCGTGTAATTTCTGTCAATCAGGTAGCTTTTGCCCTCTTTCTTGAGTACGCCTTTATGAATAACCGTCACAACATCTTTGTTGTTAAACAGGAAAAGCGTGGTTAGCGACATATCGGTTAACTCACCCGTGGAATAGGTTTTCCAGGAAATGGTATCTGACTGGCAGCCAAACCCCTCATCCTGCGTTCTGGTAAAATAGATCCACAACAACGCGATGGCAGACAGCGCCAGTACGATACTGAACAGTACACTCATTTTAGTCCTTGACATATTTTAACTCCCGGTCAGGCTTCTGTAAGAAATGCAGTTCTTATAATCGTCGATACTGTCCTGCTGATAACAGATGGCCAGGAAATAATTTTCTATCTGCGACTTTTTAAACCTGGAATAGTAAGCATCTGCAACCTGGTGTTGACAGTCGATATGTTGACTGGCAATGACCTCTTTTACGTGATTAAAGTAGTGCTGTCGCGGCTGATACATATTCTTATCGATCAGGTACACCGTACACCGGTCCACTTTACCGAGCAGATGCATATCAGAATCTTTCAGGCTCTCGGCATAGGAATCCCTTTGGTGCAACAGTAAAACAGCGGTGCCGATAACGGTAATCAGTAATAACGTGCAAAGAGAAATAAAGAGTCTGTGCAGCGATATTAATTGTTTAGGCGGATCGGCATCTTTCTTATGCGCTAGCGTATCGAATGCTTCAGAGGCAGATTGCTCACTAAGCGTTGAAACGACCGGCGGCCTGACCGTGTGATGTTCAATATGCGCGGCAAGGCTAAATCCCTTGCCACGTATCGTTTTTATCAGTAAAGGATCGCATCCTAATGTACGAAATGCTTTTCTGATTTCACTTATGGCAACATTCAGACTCACCGAAGAACCAGAGAAACCATGATCCTCCCAGACCTTCTTTATCAGGTCGTCTCTGTCGAGAGTTTTACCATTATTGATGATAAGTTCATAAAGCAGACGACCCGCCTGGTTAGATAACTTAATGGATGACTCTTCCTCTCCATTAATCATGATCATACCGGTGTCGACTTCATAAAGCATTGTAAGATCAATGAGATACTTCATATTATTATTACGCCATTGTTAAAATTATGTGCATTTGCCAGGCAATAATAAGTCTAAAGTTTGTGTGGTCAAGTCGCGTGATATTAATTGAGAGATGAATTCATAAAGCTTCATTAATTAACAATTATTAAATCATTAATAAAAATATTCGAACTAACGCATTTAGGTTAAAACATTAAAAAAAACTAACTCGCAAGATTATAATCTTAAACTTTAGAAGTTGTTGGAATAATGTTTTGTTATGTACTTTTTTAGTGCAACATAATATCGTCAAAGCATTCTCCCGAGTCGCCATGCGTCTAGCCGGTACATCAGGGACATGTGTAGCCGATTAACATTCATTTTAAATAACACAAATCTTCATGGAGTTTATCATGTTCAAATCGATCATGACCGTATCACTGCTGGCCGCCGCTATTGCTTCTACCAGCGCAGTTGCCGCAGACAATTCAGCGGGTGGTATCATTAACTTTACCGGCGCTATTACCGATACAACCTGTACCATTAACGGCGGTAAAAGCGCGGACTTTACCGTTGCGCTTTCCCCTATTTCGGTAAAAGATGCAGGCACCACGGTTGGCCTGATCACTAAGAATAAAAAATCTATTGCGCTGACGTTCTCAGGTTGTTCACCAGCAGCCGGAACAACCGGTACCCCGCTGAAAGTGTATTTCTCCAGCGCGGATAATATTTCCACTGACGGTAAATACCTGCTGAATAACAGCGTGAACGAAAGCGATGCCAGTGTGGCACGTAATGTCGGTTTTGCGTTAGTGGAGCCAGGTTCGTCTACGCCAATTACCCTGAACCAGCCTTACACTACGGATATTATGGGTACAGCGACCGCGCCAGATTCCGAGACGCTGACGCTGGATGTTTATTACTATAAAACGAACGCCGCTGCCGCCACCGTGGGCGAGTTAAGCTCCAACGTAACGTATACCATTTCCTACCTGTAATAATGATTATTCAGGCTCTGTTTTCGCAGAGCCTGTATTTAAGGTTGCAATCATGCGCAAGGCAATTTTGCTGGCAGGCTTACTGCTAAGCACCGGTCACTCATGGGCCAATATTGTCATTAATGGCACCCGTGTCCTTTATCCTGAAAATAACAAAGAGGTGATCGTCCAGTTAATGAATACGGGCGATGCGCCTGCTCTGGTGCAATCCTGGATAGATGACGGTGATATTAATTCCACGCCGGAAACAGCCAATGTGCCGTTTCTGCTGTCGCCGCCGGTGATAAAAGTTAACGAACATAATGGCCAACAGCTTCGTATTAAAAAGCTGCCGTCCAGCTTGCCTGCGGATCGCGAATCCGTCTTTTTCCTGAATGTCCTCGACATTCCGCCCAGACCTGAAAATCTGCAAAATCAGAATACCGTTCAGCTGGCGATTAAATCCCGTATCAAACTTTTTTACCGGCCCGCTGCGCTGAAAGGCACGCTGGATGACGCGGTGGCGAAACTGACGCTCGCCGCCGAAGGCGATCGCTTTCGCATTACAAATAACAGTCCGTTCCATATTACGGTCGCCAATATTTCGCTGGGTAAAACGAAATTGCTCCAGGAGTCCCCGATGGTTTCCCCGTTTGGGCAGCTGACGGTCGCCGCAAAAAATACGGTTAAGCGCGGACAGACCTTCCAGCTGATGTATGTGGACGATCTTGGCGCGTATAAAACCCGGACTTTCACCAGTCAGTGATCGGAAAGACTCACCATGAAAATGAAACAAAACAGACTCTGTCTGCTGGCAGTCTGCACGCTTCTGCTTTCGCATAAATCAGGGGCCGTCTCGTTTGATCCCTCCCTGCTTGCTGGCGCATCCGGTGAGTCCGATCTGTCTCGCTTTTCCGAAAACAACGCCATGCCTGCCGGCAATCAGGAGATGGATATCTACGTAAACGGCAGCTGGAAGGGACGTTATACCGTCATCTACGGCGAGCAGCGTGACGACATCCGCCTTGCCTGGAAAGATGCCCGGTCGCTTGGCATCAACACCACGTCCGTACCTGCGCCCGCCATTGCGCACGGGCAGGTGCAGCTGCGCGATCTGGTTCAGGGCGGTGAAGTCAAAACCGATACCAGCACCCTGAGTCTGGCGCTTACCGTTCCGCAGGCGGCTGTGCTGCGTACTGAAGAAGGTTACATTGCCCCCCAGTTTTGGGATGAGGGGATCCCGGCGCTGATGCTCTCGTGGAACACGACCTGGTATAACACCCGTGCAAAAGGCGCTGCGAAAGACACAAATGATGATTTTTATGCCGGGCTGGATTCCGGCGCCAACCTGTTCGGCTGGCAGTTTCGCGACAGCAGCGCCTGGCGGAAAACGGCCAGCGGAGAGAGTAGCTGGCAGAATAATACCCGCTACCTGCGCCGTCCCCTGGCCTCGCTGAAATCCAACCTGACGCTGGGTGACTTTTATATTCCTGGCGATCTGTTTGATTCCCTGCGCGTGCGCGGCGTGTCGCTGGCGTCGGACATGAAGATGCGCCCAAATTCACAGCAGGGTTTTTCACCGGTGGTTCACGGCGTGGCACGGACGAACGCCCTGGTGAAAGTTATCCAGAATGGCAACGTGATCTATCAGGAGAACGTACCGCCGGGCCAGTTTACCCTCGACAGCATTCAGCCTACCGGCTCTGCGGGCGATTTGCTGGTGGTGGTGCGTGAAGCGGACGGTTCACAGCAGTCCTTCACGGTGCCGTTTTCCGCCGTGCCCGGGATGCTAAAAGAAGGGGTGAGTCAGTACAGCGTGGTGGCGGGTAAAGTGCACCAGAACACGCTCGATGCCGAACCCGCATTCATGCAGGCCACGCTGCGCTACGGGTTTAATAACCTCATCACCGGGTATACCGGGACGATTATTAGCGATAACTACCAGGCCGGGCTTGTCGGTACCGGGTGGAACCTTCCGTTTGGCGCGGTCTCGTTTGATGTCACCCACGCCAAAACCACCCTACAGGATCGCACCAGCAGCGGTCAGAGTTATCGCGTGTCGTACAGCAAATTTATCGATACCACCGCCACCAACTTCACCCTGGCGGCATATCGCTATTCCACTAAAGGCTATTACAGCTTCAGCGACGCGCTCTATTCGCGCGAAGGGTATCAGCGCCTGAGAGCGCAGTACGACGACTATGAAGATCGGTTTGGCGTTGCGCCCGACATGTCGCTAAGCACCTGGGATGCCCTGCGCGCGGCGCAGCCCAAGAATACCTTTACGCTTAACCTTAATCAGCGCCTGCTCAATAACTGGGGCACGGTATTTGTCTCCGGCACACAGCGCGATTACTGGAACTCACAGCAAACCACGCGCGAATACCAGATGGGCTATTCCAACGCCATCGGCCGCGCCAGCTATACCCTGTCGGCCAGCCGGGTACGGAACAGGGACAGTGAAGAAGAGACGCGCCTTTACCTCTCCCTCAGCCTGCCGTTCTCGCTGTTTGATAATAATGCCTGGATCACCTCCAGCCTGACGGCCAGCGATTCGCATTACGAGCAGAGCAATATCAGCATGAGCGGGAACGCGCTGGCGTCGAACCGACTGAGCTACACCCTCTCCGGCAGTAATGCGCGGGGGGGTAAAAATGCGGCAAGCGTTAACGCCGCGTACCGTTCGAACTTCGCGACACTCGGTGGCTCTTACAGCGAATCCTCCGACTACCGCCAGACCGGGCTCAGCGGACGGGGAAGCCTGGTGGCCTACCCGTGGCACGTTCTCGCCTCAAACGAAACCGGCACAACCATGACTATCGTCGATGCGCCAAAAGCGGAGGGACTGATGGTGAACGGCGATGAAAGCATTATGACGAACCGCGATGGCGTGGCGCTGGTGCCTTACGCCACCCCGTATCGCAAAAACGCCATTACGTTATCGCAAACGGAAAACAGCGCTGGCGCGGAGGTGATCGGCAACATGGCTAACGTGGCCCCTTACGACGGGGCGGTGAGCTACATCCGCTTCGAAACCGACAAACGCCAGTCATGGGTACTTCATGCGACGCGTGCCGACGGCAAACCGCTGCCCTTTGGTACCGAAGTGCTGGATGAACACGGTGAATCTGTCGGGTATGTCGGCCAGGCCAGCGTACTGTATATCCGCGCTGAACAGCCGCCACGCGCGCTCAACGTGCATCTCCGCGGCGGGAAGTGCGAAATCTCCGCCCCAGCCTGGGGGCTGAACAGCCCCTCATCGGTTTGCCATTAATTACGGATTATCAAAATGTTACGATCATTCATATTCCTGCTCCTCTCCAGTATTAGTGGGATGAGCTATGCCACCTGCTCCGGCAGCAGCATCGTTTATGGCACACCGATTACCATTGATTTATCGGATAAGCTGAGCCCGGCCACGCCCACATGGACCGGCAGCTTCAGCACCCAGTACAGCGGCTCTTTCAACTGTACGACGGGTAACAGTGAATTTTCTTACACACCGATCCTCTCGACCGACAGCAAATACGCGACCATCCTCGGGTTCAGCAATAACAAGTATATGGTGCGGGCGGAGATCACCAATCCCCCGGCCAATAAAACCCTGACTGCCAGCGGTAGCCATACGGCGTCTGAGCTGAACACACCGTTTACGGTTCGCTTCACCCTCGTTAACCAGAGCGGCACTACCCTGACGGGGGATACGGCGAACATGAGCGACGTTCTGTTCGTCAGCGACATGAGTGGGTTATCCTTCTGGGAAATCATCACCTGGCCAATCAATCAGGTCATCAAGATAGCGCAGTGGTTATTCAGCGGGTTCAAGTGGCCTTACGACAACCGGGATATGTTTGGTCAGCCGATGATCATCAAATACGCGCCAAAACTGACTACCTGTTCCTTTGATAATGCGGGGCTGACCGTAGCGCTGCCGACGCTCGGCATTCCCCAGCTCAGTGCATCCTCACAGCCGGGGCTGACGCCTTTTTCACTGAACATGAGCTGTCAGAACGTCGGGGTTAACGGCAATTCCGATCGGGCAATTGAGATGTTTCTGTCCAGCACGCAGCTGCTCTCAACCGACAGCTCGGTGCTGATCGACAGCGGCAGTAGCGCGGCGCAGGGCGTGGGGCTACGCCTGATAAAACGTGACGCCCCACAAACGCCTGTGACCTTCTCTACCTCAACCACCAGCCGTGGCAACGCCACGATGATTTTCAGCGTGGCGGCTGGCGCGGCGCTGGACGAACATTTCACCCTTCCGATGGCGGCGTACTATTACGTGTGGGCGCCCGCCCAGGTGAGCCAGGGTAAGATCAATACATCGGCTACGCTGAATATTATCTATCCCTGATGTGAGCTATTTATCCATCTTTCCAACCGCTTGCACATACTTAATCAGTTCGCTGTGGTTGGAAAGATTCAGCTTTTTCATCGCATTGTGCTTCTGCGTCGCAATGGTACTGACCGAACGGTTTCGATGACGGGCAATCTCCGTCGTTGAAAATCCTTCCACGATAAGATGGAGCACCTCCCACTCTCTGGCCGAGAGGATGGAGCGCGCCCGGGAACCGGACCGCATTACCCGCCTGAGCCACGAAGAGATCGACGGTGTTTGCCCGTCTGCCATGAGCAACGCGGGTAATTCCTTTTTCAGTTCAGTCAATTCATCCTGCTGACTGATGGTTAATTCAAATTTCATCTCCAGAACTTTTTTTAACAGCCCGTAAGGCAGCTCGGGCACCAACAGAACACGCCTGACGTGATGGGTTTTACATAAAGATGTAAAACGGCTGCTGACCTCCGCACTCCACTCTTTATGATTAAGCAGATAATTAAATTCAGTGAAGAAAACATCCACGTTATTATCCGCCACCGCCGCCAGCGCCTGTTCAGTGGAATCGACCTGAGTAATGTTCAGTACGTAATCGGGTAAAAGATCATGGAGCGCCCGGAATATTATCTCTTTAAATATATTTATTTTGTAAAACACCATTACCTTTACGATACGTTCAGTATTATTCATGTCTTTTCTAAATTCTCGTGACCGGAGGAAAATGATAATAGTTTATGTACTCATCACTCACAACCTCTTCACGCCAGGATTTTATCCTTCTCAGGCTTAAAAATCTGAACAAGGACATTAAATTTATAGAAAAAATTCTATTTTATTCTGCACGCCGTTTCCTCTTGCAGATAAAGCCTTGTCGATAACCCTGCCGCGATCACAATTTCTCTTTCAGGAATAGCAGTAAGCCACTGAAAAAACGGTGGATAAACCCCATCAATCAACCTTCTGATGCTTATTAATCGCCCATTCACAGAATAAAAATCTGGCATGAATATTATTAGAAGATTAAAACAATTGCATATACCATTAAAACCATTTTTCAATTTTATCTTCCTCTAATAATTGGCATCAGCTTTACTCGACGGTTTGTATTGGCTTACATTGATGCCATCGCATCGCGTTATTTAAAAAGTGCTCGCCATTCTTTTAATAAGAGAGTGCGAACCGCCATTTTCTCTTATATGGACTGTTTACTCAGCGAAAGGAGAATGCCAATGCAAAATAAAAAAACAATTCACGTTGCCGTTGTTGACAGCTGCGAATTCACGATGATTGGCCTGCAATCGCTCGGAAAGCGTGAGCCTGATGAAAAACACGACGTTATTTTCCATGGGTTTACCCATATCGAAGAACTTGCTATGAGTGAACAACTCTTTGATATCATCATTTATGATCCGTTGAATACGCGTCATTTCCGGGTGACGACGAATGACGACATTCTCTGTATTAAACAGAAACAAGTGACGGCGAAGATCTATATCTATTCGTTATCCGCTGGCTATTTGAAATTCAAACATGTTGATGGAGTAATCAGCAAAAGAGTCTCCCTGGGGGATATCAAAGCGCTGTGGCAAATACTGATGAGCCAGACGCCGCAAGAGTCTGGTCGTTACAACGTAGGCATGACTACCCGCTTACGCACCCCGGCGAGGCTGTCCAGCGAGGAGGCCAGCGTATTGCGCGGCTATTCCTGTAATCTCAAAACCAAGCAAATCGCCCGTCAGCTGGGGTGTAACGTCAGGCTGGTTTACTTTTATAAAAACAACGCCATGAACAAGCTTAAGGCCGTGCGTGGCCCCTCGTTTTACCAGAGCATTCGCTGGATCCTGAATTAAGAATTTGACCGTGTGTCGTTTGCCTTTTGTTCCCGTGTCCGCGGGAACCTTTTTTCATTTCCTGAAGGCTGTTCCATGTATACCGTTCTTCCCTCTCCCCTGTTGCAACGTATCTCAGGGCTGCGATTCCAGCCGCTTGTCGATCTTCATTCGGGCCAGATGTTCGCGCATGAAGTTCTCGTGGAGATCCATAACGTCAATCTGGAGATATTGTTTGCTTCTCTGCCTTCGCGCAGCGCGCTGCAAATCTTCTTCTGGCAGGCCAACACCCTGTTACAGATACCCGCCCGGGACGCTTACTGGCTAAACCTTCCGGCAGAGCACCTTCTCGACGAACGCGCTATCCGGTTGTTGCTGGCGTTACGCCATCAGCAGCGGTTAACGATTGAAATTCAGGATCCTCACACCATCACACGGCTGAGTAAGGCTGAGCAACATCGTCTTCATGCCACGCTTGTTCGGTTAAAAGAGGCGGGATGGCAAATCTGGCTGGACGATTTAACCCGGGAGTTGGCTGAGGCGTTCGCGCGGCTTGCGCTGCCGCTGGATGGGGTAAAAATTGACCGCTCAGCGCTGCGCGAGCGCGCGCCGCTTGCCCCGTTTGTGCAGGAGGTCAGGGCAGGTATCGCGCAATCAATTCTTATCGAAGGCATCGAGAATTCGCGGGATCTGGCGCGCGCCCGCACGTCTGGCGCACAGTCTGGCCAGGGTTTTCTGTGGCCCGAAAGCCGCACCGATGCCCGCGTAACGCTGTGAGGGCCAGCTTACCGTGGCCTACCAGCCCGGCACCGCACCGCCGTTAAAAAGGGTCTCTGCCGCTTTCGCCACTTCCGGCGACTGATAGGACTGGATAAATTCCTTCACGTTTTCGGCGTCTTTATTGTCTTCACGCGTGACCACTATATTCACGTAAGGCGAGTTTTTGTCCTCAATAAAGACGCTGTCATGTACCGGAGACAGCCCCGTTTGCTGAAGATAGGTGGTACTGATGATGGCCACATCCACTTTCGGATCGTCCAGCACTCGCGGCAGCTGCGCCCCTTCCAGCTCCATAATCTGTAAGTTTTTCGGGTTCGCGGTAATATCCAGCGCCGTCGGCAGCAGGCCCACATCCGGTTTAAGGGTAATCAGCTTCTCTTTTTGCAGCAGCAACAGCGCGCGGCCGAGGTTGGTGGGATCGTTTGGAATCGCAATGGTTGCGCCATCCTTCAGCTCAGACACCGATTTAATCTTTCGGGAGTAACCCGCCATCGGGAAGACGAAGGTATTGGCCACGGCGACCAGCGTGTAGTTGTGCGCCTTGTTATCTTGTGCAAGGAACGGGCGATGCTGGAAGACGTTGGCGTCCAGTTCGCCCTGGTTGGTGGCATCGTTGGGTAGCAGCGAGCCGCTAAAGCCCACCAGCTCAACATCCAGACCGTATTTCTCCTTTGCCACCTTTTTGGCGACTTCCGCCACGTCCTGCTCAGCGCCATTGATGACGCCGACTTTAATGTGTTTGGCATCATTGCCGCCCTGGTCACAGCCCGCGAGCAGCAGGCCAGTCAGGAGAAGCGCACCCAATCGAAGTTTCACGAGACAGTTCCTTTTGATAGACGTTTTGAAGACTATATCGACAACGAGACGGCAGGCTAAAAAACGAAAAGGAATCAGTAAGACGGTTAAGTTATATGCGGCCTGTTGCCGGGTGGCGCTGCGCTTACCCGGCCTACGTAACGGGCGAAGTGTAGGCCCGGTAAGCGTAGGGTATGAACCGGAAACATGGGTAACACTTTAGACCGGATACATGGGTAACAGTTATAACTGGCATAGAAGAGGAGAC